>DATEKX010000586.1:0-13297 GCA_035277165.1 Blastocatellia bacterium
AACGATGGCGCGGCTCTTTTCTAAGAGCCTTCATGATGATGCGTTCGAGGTCGCCCGAAAGCTCGCGGCGCAAAGTTTCGACGCTGGAATTGCGAGCGCGATAAAGATATTCGAGCGTCTCGCTTTCAATCGCGCCGCTCGGCACCAGATTATTTTCGCGCGTCAGGCTGGCGATCAATGATTCCGGTTCTTCTTCGCAGATGACGCGCGCGACTTCATGCAGCGCGCGATTTTTCAGGCGATACGGGCGATGCCCGCTCAAAAGCTCGTAAAGCAGCACGCCCATGCTGTAGATGTCTGAGGCAGGCGTAACGATTTCGCCCTGCACCTGTTCGGGGCTGGCATACTCAGGCGTCATCAATCGCATCGCCGTCAATGTTACATCAATCGTTTCGACTGCCAGTTCCGGGTCTAAAAGCTTTGCGATGCCGAAGTCCAGAAGTTTCGGCGTGCCGTCCGGCGCGACCAGAATATTTGATGGCTTGATGTCGCGGTGGATTACGTGACGCTGATGAGCATAATGAATGGCATCGCAGATGGGTCGAAAAAGTCTCAATCGTTCAGCGATGCTCAAACGTTGTTCGTCGCAGTAATAATACAAAGGCCGCCCTTCGATGTACTCCATAACGAAGTAAGGCAGCCCGTCGTCAGTCGTGCCGCCGTCTAAGAGTCGCGCAATGTTCGGGTGGTCGAGCGTAGCCAGAATTTGTCGCTCGTTGCGAAACCGGCGCAGGATGAAATCCGTGTCCATGCCGCGTTTGACCAGCTTGATGGCGACGCGCTTGCGAAACATGTTATCGGCGCGCACGGCTTCGTATACTGCGCCCATGCCGCCTCGCCCGATTTCGCGTTCGATGCGATATGCGCCGATGCGACGGTCAATCATCGGGTCGCTTTCACCATCAATGAGCGCAGCCAGCGCGTGCATATCGCCGTGCACGCTCAATGTTTCATCGAGAAGATTATTTGTCTCGTGATATTGAGTGAGCAGCGTTTCCACCTGTCGCCGCAAATCCGCATCTCCCGCGCACGCTTTTGTGATGTAGGGATTGCGTTCTTCGGGCGCGAGGTCGAGCGCGGTCTGAAAGATGTCTTCAATTTGTTGCCAGCGTTCGGGTGACATAATTAATCAGTTTACTGTTCTTTCATCTGGCCTTGGAGCCATGCTTTCGCCATGCGCCAGTGACGGTTGATCGTGACGGGAGTGACGCCCATGACCTCGGCTGTCTCTTCGACCGTCAAGCCTCCGAAATAGCGCAGTTCGATAATGCGCGCTTTTTGCTGATCTATTTCGGCCAGAGCTTCGAGCGCGCGGTCAAGCGCGATGATCTCTGAGCCGCGCTCAATGGCTTTATCTATATTCTCATCCAGAGAGAGTTTCTGAAAATCTGCGCCGCGTTTTTCCGCCTTGTGCTTGCGGGCATAATCTACCAGAAGCCGCCGCATTATCTGCGCCGCGACGCCGAAAAAATGGGCGCGGTTTTGCCACGTGACTCTGGTTTGATCTACCAGTCGCAGGTAAGTCTCGTGCACGAGCGCGGTCGGCTGCAGAGTGTGATCCGGGCGTTCGCGGCGCAGGTAATTCGCCGCAAGCTTTCGCATTTCGTCGTAGATGAGCGGCAGCAAAAGGTCAACCGTGGCGTGGTTGCCATTCGATAGCTGGATCAACAGTTGAGTTGCGCTTTCCGTCCCTTGTTCATTCATAAATATCCGCGCCCGCCTCACGGTCGGGCTGCTAAATGTTCAAGCTGTCTGGTTCGATGAGAGACCTGTTTCGCTCGGCAATCTGATTTGCAATATTAATCGTAGCTTAACGGCGCGTCGCTGCGCAACCGCGAGCAAAATCACGTTTTTGCGCATGATACTTTTTTCTTTTGCTTTGCGCGTTAGCTATATGAAGACGCGAAAATAAAGAGTTTTATATCGAAGGAGACTTTTTCTTATGGAAAGCATCATCAGGCGAGCAGCAAGCGCGATTGCTATTATGATTTGCCTCGCGGTTTGCGACTCTATCGCTCGCGCAGACGTTAAGATCAAAGCAAAAAGCACGCAGGGCAGTACCGTTAGCGAACAGACTACATATATAAAAGGTCGCCGCCAGCGGACGGAGATGGCGAACGGAATGATGATTTCCGTGATGCAGTGCGATCTCCAGCGATCTTTGCAGATCATGCCGCAAACAAAATCTTATATCGTGACGCAATTCAATCAACCGGCTCAGAGCGCCGACCGCCCGTCTAATCAGCCGCGCGCGAAAGAAACTACGGCTGTGCGTGGCGGCGTGATAACAACCACGATCACTACTAAAGACACGGGCGAGCGCAAGAAGATTTTCGGCTACCCTGCGCGGCATCTCATTATGACTATGACGACTGAATCTTCGCCCGATGCTTGCAGCAAGATCAAAACCAAAATGGAAGTTGACGCCTGGTACATTGATTTCACGTTCGGGCTGGACTGCGACATGAGCAATGCTTATCAGGGTTATAATCCCGCGACTCAATCGGGCTGTCAGGATCGCAACGAAGTCAAACAGGTTGGCCCCGCAGCCAAAGGTTATCCCGTATGGACAAAGACCACGATGTTCGACGAAAGCGGCAATCCGAGTTTTTCAATGGAGCAGGAAGTCATCGAGATTTCGCAAGCGACGCTCGACGCTGCGCTGTTTGACGCTCCTGCCGATTATCGCGAAGTCAAAAGCTTTTCAGGAGCTTATTCCGGCGAAACAAACAGAGACATCGCAAAAGCAGCAAACGAAGATTCAGGCATTGCCGCCAATGTCAAAAGCGCCGCGAGCAAGCAGGCAGACAACGTAGCGCGCGAAGTCGGCCCGAAGAAAGCAGGAGTAGTTCGCTTCGGTTTGGTCGCCGTGAAAACGGGCAGCGTAGGCGACGCATTAAACGCAGCGGAATTAGCCGCCGCAGTTCAAAACACGATGGCTCAGGCTTTGAAAAGCCCTAACGTTGAACTCGTGACGATCGAAGCCTCACAGCCTTCGCTGATTGATGCGGAAGCGAAAAAGAAAGAATGCGATTTTGTGATTTACACGAACGTCGAGCATAAGAAAGGCGGAAGCCGCTTCGCTTCATTTGCGCCTGCATTAAGCGGTGTTACTGGGCTGGGCGGCGTAGGCGGAAGCACAGCGGGAGCAGTCGCGGGGTCAGTTGCTTCTGCAGAAATCATAACGGCAGCGGAAGTATCACAGGACGTAAAGGCGAAAGATCAATTGACGCTCGATGTTAAGTTGCAAGCGCCGGGCAATGCGACGGCGGCTGTTGAGAGACAATTCAAAGCCAAAGCTCAATCCAACGGCGAAGACATCATCTCGCCTACTGTTCAGCAAGCCGCGCAAGCGATTCTGATTGCAGCAGCGAAAGTATAAACACGAATCAATTCACTGTAGGGGGCGCAGGGGATACAGGGGTGCGGAGTAATTGTTACTCCGCACCCCTGCTGCGCTTTTTGCGGTGAATTGATTTTCACTTCACTGGCTGCGGACGAATGGTTCAACAGATCAAGCTTCGTCCAATCCCTGCTTATCTTTCTGCTTGTGGTGCGAGCGGTAAAGCATGAAGATCAGACCTCCAACCACTGCAAGCGCGATTAATACGATGAGTATCGCTACATAATGCTGCGCAAAAAGATTGAGCAACGACCGCCCATACAGCGATGCCAGATATGCAATGAGCGTGAAACGGATCGCTCGGCCTGCCGCAAGCGCGAGCAGGTACTTCTTCAACGGATAATTCATCGCGCCCGCGCCGAGCAAAAACGGGCTCAAGGGAAACGGCGGCGGCATTATCGAAGGAATAAATATTGTTCCGAAACCCCATCGCTCGAAAGCTGTATGCACGCGCTGCAATCTCTTTTTTGACATTCGCCGCTCAAGAGCGCCTTCGCCGCCTTTGCGCCCCAGACGATATGTCAAATATCCGCCAAGCACTGACCCGATGACGGCCATCGCCGCGTAGTAAAGCCATAGCTCTTTCTCTTTCGCCGCAAGGACTATCGTCAGAGCATCCAGCCCGCCCGGTGTCGGAATCACTGAGCTATCAAGCACGCCCATCAATATCAGTCCAAGCCCTCCGAGCCGCCTCAGCGTTCTCCAAACATCAAAGAGCAGTAACCAAAAGATTCCCATGCTTGATCGAATTAGTTCGCTTTGCTGCGATGCTCTTTCCAGGCTTTCAGGTAACGCGCGGCCTTCGGGTTCGCTTCGTTCCACTTCGGCTCTTGCGGGTTGTTGGCAATCATCACCAGCCCCAATGCCACGCAGCGATTCACTTTCGCCATGTTCGCGTAATCAATCTTATCCCAGTGGTCTCCGAGCCCGTGATAATCAGGATAAACATACGCAACGCACAATGTATGCGCGGGCACGCCTTGATCGGCTAAAGCCTGATTGTCGCTGCGGCCAAAGAAGGCATCGCTGTTGCGCTCGTGCTTGTAGACTTTGACATCCGTCATCTCTCCCGCCGCTTTGAAGGTCAATCCTACATCGGAAAAATCGAATCCTGTCATCGAAGCGTTAGACAGTTGCGGCCCTTCGTCGCTGTCCGTGCGGCCTACCTGTTCCAGATTCACATCGGCCACGGTCTTATCGATGGGGAACACCGGATGGCGACCGTAATAACGCGAGCCGAGCAAGCCTTTCTCTTCACCGAAGACAGTCATAAAAATCAGGCTTCGTTTGGGGCGCTCTTTGAGCGTCGCGAGCGCCGATGCCAGTTCGATGACAGACACAGTGCCGCTGCCGTCATCATTCGCGCCGTTGAAAATATTGTCTCCCGAATTTCCGGGCCGCATGCCCAGGTGATCGTAATGCGCGGTCACCAGTACATAGGTGTCTTTGAGCACAGGGTCGGAACCGCGAAGCAACCCGATGACGTTGCGAACCTTGACGGGCTTTTCAACAGGAGCCGCCAGTTTCAACGTAGCGTCAATCGGGGCCGCACCCGGTTTCAGCGAGTCGTAAAGATTCACGACCTTCTGATCATGCACGGTGATCAAAGGCACGCCTGTAGATTCGGGCATCGCTCGGCGGTTTTCAGGATCAATCAATCGCCCCTGCCCTGAGCCGCTGCCAACCGCGTTAAGCCGATCAACCGAGATGACCAGCGCAGCTTTGAGCGCGCTCACTTTTGACATGAATCCGCTTTGAGCCTGATACAACTGCATCCGCTGATCCCGAGGCGCGCTGCGAAAGTCCGGTATCTCGGTTATGATAATTTTGCCTTCTACCTGTTCGGGTTTGAGCGCGGAAATTGCCGCCGCGTCTTTGTAATCAATCTTGATGATTGCCGCTCGCGCAAGATTGAGCGCGCCATCAAACGACAGGCTGACCTGATTTTTGCTTACGATGATCATCACTTTACCGTCGCGGATTCGCAGCTCGAAATCATCCATATTGCGCTCGGCCACCATCCAGTTCACCGTCTGGAAATAGCCGTCATCGCCTACAGGCTCAAGCCCCGCGCGACGAAACTGAGCGGCTATGTATTCGGCTGCGATGTCGAGACCACGCGACGGCGTGTTGCGCCCTTCGAGCGCGTCAGAAGCGATGAACGAGAGATGGCCGCGCAGCGAGTCTGCCGATATGCGCGCGAGCGCCGCCTTCACGTCGTCGGTTAAAACGTTCGGCGCTTGATGTGCGCTGAGGCTTAACCCGCTGATAATCAGAATCGCAAAACTGCGAATAACTTTATTCATAATGTGAGCACTGAAACGCATAGACGGTTGCCTCCGAATAGTGTTGATCGTTTAACGCGATGAAGCATTTTGCGTTTCCCGTGTGCGATTGGGCAAGTCAATTCACCGCAAAAACGATGAAAGCGGAATGATGAACGATGAATTGATAGAGATTCTTAATTCATAATTCATAGTTCATACTTCATCATTTCTTCAACAATGGCTTTAGCGATTGATAGACAGTTTCGGCTACGATCTTTGTCCCTTCCGCAGTCGGATGAACGCCGTCCTCTTGATTGAGCGATCCAATGCCCGCGACGCGATCAAGGAAGAACGGTATGAGCGCAACGTTATGTTCTCGCGCAACGGTTTGAAACGCTTCGTGAACTGAACGGCGATAATCCGGCCCGGAATTCGTCGGCGCTTCCATGCCTGCGAGCAACACTTCAGCGCCGCGCGCTTTTATGCGACTGATGATCTGGCTGAGGTTCTTCTGCATCTCAGGGATCGGCTGACCGCGCAACAGATCGTTTGCCCCAAGCTCAAGTATCACTATCTTCACATCGCCTTCCAGCGACCAGTCAATGCGGCGGACTCCGCCCGCAGACGTATCGCCCGAGATGCCTGCGTTGACGACTTCGTATGCGTAGCCGTCCGCTTCGAGCTTCTTTTGCAAAAGCGACGGATAACTTTCTCCGGCCTTTAGACCAAAGCCTGCCGTGAGACTGTCGCCGAAAGCGACTATCTTCGCTACACTCTTAGGAGACGTTTGAGGCGCGGGCGTCGCAGCCGAAGGAGTTTCCGATGGCGCGGAGGTGGCTTGTTTAGACGTTTCGCCCTTGCAGGCTGAAAGCCCGAAGATTGCTGATAATAAAATACAGAGTAGAAAAAGTTTCATGATTGAATTATACAAGATTTCCAAGATTGTTCGCTCAGGCGCGGAGATGCTCACCATTTTGCACTCGCTCGATCTGAATATTCCTGATGGGCAGTTCATCTCGCTGGTCGGCCCATCGGGCAGCGGCAAATCAACGCTGCTCGGTTTAATCGCAGGGCTTGATGCGCCGACATCGGGCGAGATTTTAATTGACGGCGAAAACATCACGGGGATGGATGAGGACATGCTTGCAGAACTCAGAGGCGAAAAGATCGGCTTCGTCTTTCAATCTTTTCACCTGATGCCATCGCTCACTGCGCTTGAAAACATTCTCGCGCCGATGGAGATTCGAGGGATGCGCAATGCGCGAGACCGCGCGCAACGTTTACTGGAAGACGTTGATCTGGTTGCCCGCGCGCATCATTATCCTTCGCAGCTTTCAGGCGGCGAACAACAGCGCGTAGCCATCGCTCGCGCTTTCGCCAACGACCCGTCAATTCTTCTGGCGGACGAGCCGACGGGCAATCTCGATTCGCGAAATGGACGCCACGTGTTCGAGATGATGGTCGAGATGAATCGAAAGCGTAACGCCACGCTCGTACTTGTCACGCATGACCACGAGCTTGCCGCGCTCGCAGACCGGCAAATCTCTTTAAGGGACGGTCGCGTCGCAAGCGATAGCGCCGAGATGAATTTGAGCCGCGAGATTGAAGACACGTCAATGGAGGCATTGTCTTGAAGTTCATCTTTCAAATGGCGCGGCGCGAGCTTCGAGCTTCGTGGCGCAGGCTGGTCTTTTTCTTCCTCTCGATAGCCATCGGCGTTGGCTCTATCGTCGCCGTCCGCTCGATGCTTCAAAACGCGAGCGTGGCAATTGCCATAGAAGCTCGCGCGCTGCTTACGGCAGACGTGCAGGTTGATTCAAATCGTCCCTGGAGTAAAGAAACGCTCGAAACGATTGACCGCATCGCGCAGCCTATGATTTTGTCGCGCGCCGAAACAATCGAATCGGCGACGATGATCCGCCCCGAAGACAGTCGTCGCGAAGGCGCGATGATGATCGAGCTTAAAGGCATCGAGCCGCCTTTTCCGCTTTATGGCGAGTTTACGCTGGCCGACGATCAGCCGTTCGATTACTCGCTCATCCGAAATCACGGCGCGCTTGTGTCGCCCTCGCTTCTCGACCGCTTGAATATCAAAGTCGGCGACGGAGTCAGAATCGGCGACGCGACGTTTCAGATTCGCGGCGTGGTCGAAAAAGAGCCGGGGGGCACGAGCGGATTTCGATTGGGGCCTCGCGTGTTCATAGAGCGTTCGGCGGTTGAATCGGCGGGCCTGACTGGATTCGGCAGCCGCGCGCGTCGAAGAATCCTATTCAGCACGCCCGCAGATAAAATGGAGCCGCTTGTAAAACAACTGCGCGCCGAACTGAAAAACACTATCGTCAACGTGCGCTCGTATAAAGACTCGCAAGAGAATCTGAGCGAGCAGTTCAAGCGCGCCGAAGATTATTCATCTTTGACGGGGCTTATCATTCTGGTTCTGGGCGGCATCGGAATCTCTAACGTCACGCGCGTTTTCATCGAGCAAAAGAAAAAGAGCATTGCCGTTTTGAAGTGCATCGGCGGAACCGGGCGCAAGATAACCGTCGCTTATCTGATTCAGACGATAGCGATGGGCATTGCAGGAAGCTTTCTGGGAATCGCTTTCGGCAGAGGCGTGCTGTTTTTGATCGAGCACTTTTTTGCGGAACGATTGCCGCAGTACATGACTTACGGGCTGCGATGGGGAGCCGCTGCTCAAGGTCTGGGCGTTGGGTTATTGATTGCGATTCTCTTTTCCGCGCTCCCGCTTTTGCGGATACGCCACATCAAACCGAATGTTTTGCTGCGCGAAGATGTAGCCCCATCGCGTCGCGCGTTTGATCTATTGAGATGGGCGACGGCTTTGCTTGTTATCTTAGGATTGTTGCTTCTGGTTTCGTGGCAGGCAGGTTCCATTCGCGTCGGGCTATTCTTTCTCGCGGGTCTGGCCGTAGCGGCAGGCGCTTTGTATCTGGCAGCAACTTTTCTTATCTATCTGGTTCGTCGAGCAAAACCCACGGGGATGTTTTCGATCAGTCAGGCGATTAACAGCCTTCATCGCCCCGGCAACCAGACCCGCGTGATCGTGATGGTCGTGGGCCTTGGAGTCTTTCTTGTCATAGCGATTCAATCTCTTCAATCGAACCTCGTGAGCGAATTCAACGCGGCGCTCGGCGGCAATCTGCCGAACATGTTTTTGATAGACGTGCAGAAAGATCAGGCCGAAGGCGTCGCCGAAATTGTCGAGCGGGAAACAGGTCAACGCCCGTTGCTTATTCCTACCATCCGCGCTCGCATCCTTTCGATCAACGGGCAGGAAGTCGATTTTGACAAGGAAGAGATGAGGCGCGAGCGCGGGCGTTTGGGGCGCGAATACGTTGTGACTTATCGCCCGAACCTCGAAGCGAACGAGACGATCACCGAGGGAAGTTTCTGGGCCGCCGAGCCTTCTGCTGAGCCTGAGATTTCTATCGAAGAAAGCATGAAAGGATTGAATGGGCTGGATGTGAATGGCTCAATCACATTCGACATTCAGGGCCGCAAGATCACGGCTCGCGTCACGAGCATTCGCCATGTTGATTGGCGCAATTCGCGCACAGGATTCATGGTGTTGTTTAGACCGGGCTCGCTTGAGAATGCGCCGCAGATGTTGATCGCGGCAATCAGCGGGCCTGCGGAAGAAGTGGCGCGCGCTCGTTTTCAACGCGCGCTGCTCGACAAATACTCGAACATTTCAGTGATTGATGTGGCCGACATCATTCAGGCCGTCACGCGAATCGTCAATAATATTACGCTCGCAGTCTCTTTCGTAGGCGCGTTCGTATTGTTGAGCGGCGCGTTGATTCTGATCGGCTCGCTTGCGATGACGAAGTTTCAACGCATCTACGAAACAGCAGTCCTCAAGACGCTCGGCGCAAAGCGGAAGACAATCCTGATGATTCTTCTCACAGAATATGGCTTGATGGGATTGGTCGCAGGTCTAATTGGTTCGCTTGCAGCCGTCGGGCTTTCTTACGCGACCGCCCGGTTCGTGTTCGACATCAAATGGAGCTTCACGCCTGTGATTAACCTCACAGGCATTGCCGCGACAGTCGCGCTCGTCGTTGTTGTAGGAGCTGTTTCGACATTGGACGTGCTGTCAAAAAAACCGCTTGCGACACTTCGCGCGCAATAAAAATGCTCTGCCTCTATGAGGCAGAGCATTTTTATTTGAAACTGACTTTCGCCCTAACAGATTAGAAGCCGCCCATGCCGCCGCCCGGCATTGGAGGAGCCCCTTCCTTTTCAGCTTCAGGAATATCTGATACCAGAGCTTCAGTTGTCAGCAGCAATCCGGCGATGGATGCGGCGTTCTGCAAAGCGGAGCGCGTCACCTTCGTGGGATCAACTACGCCCATCTGAATCATGTCGCCGTACTCTTCCGACTCGGCGTTGAAGCCGTAGCTGGCGGACTTGCTGGCTCTGACCTTGTCCACTATGACTGCGCCTTCGTGTCCCGCATTCGCAACGATCTGGCGAATCGGCTCTTCAAGCGCGCGCTTCACGATGCCGACGCCGATTTGCTCGTCGGTGTTGTCGAGATTCAGTCCTTCAAGCGCTTTCTGGGCGCGCAGGAATGCGACGCCGCCGCCCGGTACGATTCCTTCTTCGACCGCTGCCTTCGTTGCGTGCATAGCGTCTTCGACGCGAGCTTTCTTCTCTTTCAACTCAGTCTCTGTCGCTGCGCCGACTTTGATGACCGCCACGCCGCCTACGAGCTTCGCAAGACGCTCTTGCAGCTTCTCGCGATCATAGTCCGAAGTCGTATCTTCGATCTGCGCGCGAATCTGTTTGACACGGCCCTGAATCTCGCCGTCCTTGCCTGCGCCTTCGACTATCGTGGTGTTGTCCTTGTCAACAACAACCTTTTTCGCGCGACCGAGGTCTTGAACCTGAATGGTCTCAAGCTTGATGCCGAGGTCTTCGGTGATGGCCTTGCCGCCCGTCAAAATCGCGATGTCCTGCAACATAGCTTTGCGACGGTCGCCGAATCCCGGAGCCTTCACCGCGCAAACCTGCAACGTGCCGCGCAGGCGGTTCACAACCAGCGTTGCCAACGCTTCGCCTTCAACGTCTTCGCCGATGATGAGCAGCGGCTTGCCCTGACGAGCAACTTGCTCAAGCAGAGGCAGCAGGTCTTTCATCGAAGCAATCTTCTTCTCGTGAATAAGAATGAAGCAATCTTCAAGCGTCGCTTCCATGCGCTCGGGGTCTGTCACGAAGTAAGGCGAAAGATACCCACGGTCGAACTGCATGCCTTCGACTACTTCGAGAGAGGTCTCAAGCGTGCGCGACTCTTCGACGGTGATAACGCCGTCCTGGCCCACCTTGTCCATCGCTTCTGCGATCAGTTTGCCGATGGTCGAGTCGCCGTTGGCCGAGATGGTTCCGACCTGAGCGATTGCGTCATTGTCTTTAACGCGCTTCGACAGGCGCTGAATCTCTTCGACTGCCTTCTCGACTGCCTTATCAATGCCGCGCTTCAAAGCCATCGGGCTTGCGCCTGCGGCAACGGTCTTTACGCCTTCGCGGAAGATCGCTTGCGCGAGCACGGTTGCTGTGGTGGTGCCGTCGCCTGCGATGTCGGAAGTCTTCGACGCAACTTCGCGCACCATCTGCGCGCCCGTGTTTTCGAGTTTGTCTTCGAGTTCGATTTCCTTAGCCACCGTGACGCCGTCTTTGGTGATTGTGGGCGAACCGAATTTCTTTTCGATTACTACGTTGCGCCCACGGGGTCCGAGCGTCACCTTCACGGCATCAGCCAGACGGTTTATGCCGCTCAACAGACTGCGGCGAGACTCTTCGCCATACGCTATATGTTTAGCCATAATTTTACTCTCCTAGTTATGAAAGATTACTTGTTTGCCTTCTTTGACTTTGAGCCTTCGCTCGCTCTCTCGATTACGCCGAGGATGTCGTCCTCGCGCATAATCAAATACTCATCGCCATCAAGCTTGATTTCGTTGCCTGCGTATTTGCCGAAGAGCACACGGTCGCCCTCTTTCACATCGAGCGGGACGCGCTCTCCGTTGTCCAGCTTTTTGCCTGCGCCAACGGCAATGACTTCGCCCTCTTGCGGTTTCTCTTTCGCGGAATCCGGGATGATGATCCCGCCGCGAATCTGCTCGCCTTCCTCAATCCTCTTGATGATTATTCGATCTTGAAGCGGTCTTATGCTTGCCATGTTGCTTCTTGCTCCTTTCTAGTTAAGATAAAAGCTTGTTTTGACTGGTTGAGTTCGCATAGATGCGTTAGCACTCTCCCCTTGAAACTGCTAATTATATTTTTTGAAAGTAAGCCTGTCAACATTTCTGGTTGATTTTTCACGGTTATTACAAAATAAAAGTCAATCGCTATAGGAGCTATCAGGGCTTTCTCATAAAAAATTGAGTTTCTTTAATGCTATTATCAATTGGTCAAAGCCATCACTTTCTTCGCGAAATTCTGTATCGATAAAAGGAGGAAAAAATTGAACACATATGTGCTTTGTTTTCAGGAGATCGACAGATCAAAGTTTTTGGTTGCAGGAGGCAAGGGCGCTAATCTAGGCGAACTGTCCAGAATCAAGGGGATACGGGTGCCGGAGGGGTTTTGCGTTACCACCGAAGCGTATAAAAAAATAACCGAAAATAATCAGGAGCTCAACAGCTTGCTGGATGAATTAACGCGCCTCAAGGCAGAAGAAAGGGGAAATATCAGCGAGATCAGTGCAAAAATCCGTATGGCCATCGAAAGAATACCCATTTCTAAGGATTTAGCAGAAGAGATTGCGGGTTATCTCACAAAGTTTGGTGAAAAAGATGCCTATGCAGTACGATCCAGCGCAACTGCAGAAGATTTACCGACAGCCTCTTTTGCAGGCCAACAGGATACGTATTTGAACATTATTGGAAAGGAGGCGATCCTAAAGCATATCAGCAAGTGCTGGGCATCGCTATTTACCGAGAGGGCAGTAATTTACCGCCTTCAAAACGGCTTTGACCACCGTAAAGTCCACCTGTCTGTGGTTGTTCAGAAGATGGTCTTCCCGCAGGCGGCAGGAATCTTGTTTACTGCCGATCCCGTCACTTCTAATAGGAAAGTGTTATCCATTGATGCCAGCTTCGGACTTGGTGAGGCCCTGGTCTCCGGCCTGGTGAATGCTGATATCTATAAAGTGTGTAACGGCAAGGTTATCGACAAGAAGATATCCACCAAGAAACTGGCTATTTATGCCTTAAAAGATGGCGGTACGAAAGAACAGGAGATTGAGCCTGAGCGACAGAACAGGCAAGCGCTGACGGATGAGCAGATTTTACAGCTTGAGCGCATGGGCAGAAAGATCGAAGAACATTTCGGCCACCCCCAGGACATCGAATGGTGTTTGGTTGATGATACATTTTATATTGTCCAGAGTCGGCCAATCACTACTTTATACCCGATCCCTGAAGCGGATGATCAAGAAAATCACGTCTATTTATCTGTCGGGCATCAACAAATGATGACCGATCCCATGAAACCATTGGGATTGTCTTTTTTTCAGCTGACAGCGGGCAGACCAATGTATAAAGCGGCTGGAAGATTGTTTGTTGATGTCTCAGGCGAACTGGCTTCGCCGGTTAAAAGGGAT
>DATEKX010000587.1:0-8312 GCA_035277165.1 Blastocatellia bacterium
TGCGGGCCGCATCAATCTGCTTCGCGCATATGATGTGATGAGCAACAGCTTCAGCCTCAACCAGGCGGCTTTCATCATCGAGCGCGCACCGGATGTTAAAGCCGGTCGTCGTTTCGGACTGCGACTGGATTTGCAATACGGGCAGGCGACCGAAACTTTGCAAGGTAGCGCTGCAAACGAACTGCGCCCGCAAGCTTATCGCCCGATCTTTCAAGCATACGGAACTTATGTCGCGCCTGTTGGCAGCGGACTCACTGTAGACTTCGGCAAATGGGCGAGCGCCCTCGGCATCGAGTCGAACTACACGAAAGATCAGATCAATTATTCGCGCTCTTATTTTTTCAACTTTCTGCCGTTCTACCATTTCGGTTTTCGTTCGACTTACAACGTCAATGACAAGTTGAGCGTGACGCACTGGCTGGTTAACGGCATTCAGCAGAGCGAAGATGTAAACGGCTTCAAGTCGCAGGCGCTTATCGTCAACATCAAGCCGACCGGCAAGATTTCATGGAACGTGAATTATTACACAGGCATCGAAGGTCGAGACGAAACGCCAAATCTTAACCCCGGATTTCCTGTGCCTCATGGCCGCACACACATATTCGATACTTACGCGACAATAAACGCGACCGACAAACTGACGTTCGCGCTCGAAGGCGATTATGTAGTTAATCGCGTGACGAAAAACTCAGCGCCCTCGCGCGTGACGGGAGGCGCAGCTTATGCGCGCTATCAACTCACTCCAGTGGTTGCGCTGGCCGGGCGAGCGGAATACTTGTCAGATCGCGGCGGCTTGTTCAGTGGCGTGACTCAAGCCTTAAAGGAAACAACGTTGACAGCCGACTACAAGGTCGCCGAAGGATTCCTGCTGCGCGGGGAGTGGAGGCGCGATTTTTCAAATCGACCATTCTTTCTGACAGAAAAGCCCGGTCGTTTGAAGAAAGAACAAAACACGGCGACGCTCGGACTGATCTGGTGGTTCGGTCGCAAGCAAGGTTCATGGTGAAGGAGAGTATTATGCACCCAATTCCACTTTTAGTATTCGTTGCAGTCCTGCTCTGTTTTTTCCTGCTGGCCCATAAGATGGATAAGGATGAAAAAAGAAAACGGCAGCAAAGAGAATACCTGTACTCAAGCGGCAAGTCTGATCAGGAAGGAAAGAAGCCCTGACTCATTAAAGGAGAGATGGGAATGTTGGATGCGATATTTATTGCGCTGGTCGTTGCATTCTTTGCTCTGGCGTTCTGGTACGTTCGTTTCTGCGAGCGAGTATGAAAGGAAGCGACGTGAATATTGAATACATCATAAGCGGATTCGTTGCTCTGGGGTTGTTCGCGTACCTGCTGTACGCGCTGCTCAAGCCGGAAAAGTTTTAATTGGTTAAGGTGAAATCAACATGACAGCAAACGGATTCTTACAGCTCGCGATATTCTTTCTGGCGTTGCTTGCGGTGACGAAACCGCTAGGCGTTTACATGGCCAGAGTATTTTCAGGCGAGCGCACGTTCATGGGAAAAATACTCGGCCCCGTCGAGCGATTGATTTATCGCGTCTGCCGCGTAGATCAAAGCCGCGAACAACACTGGACTGCGTACACGGCGGCCATGCTGATGTTCAGTCTTGTGTCGCTGATAGCGCTCTACGCGATTCAAAGATTTCAGTATTATCTGCCGCTCAATCCGCAAGAATTTTCCGGCATCAATCCTGACCTCGCTTTCAACACGGCTGTCAGCTTTACGTCCAACACCAACTGGCAAGCCTACGCAGGCGAACAGGCGATGAGTTACTTCACGCAGATGGCGGGCCTTGCATTTCACAACTTCGTGTCTGCTGCAACGGGCCTCGCGCTGGCAATCGCCTTCATTCGCGGCATAGCGCGGCGCGAGTCGAAAACAATCGGCAACTTTTGGGTTGATCTCACTCGCGCATCGCTTTACGTTCTGCTCCCGTTCTGTGTGATCGGAGCGTTACTGCTGGTTTCGCAAGGCGTAGTTCAAAACTTCAAGCCTTACACGGAAGCCGCTCTTGTCGAACCTTATCAGGTTACAAAGACCGATGCCGATAGCGGCGAAGAAACAACCGAGACTGTAACTAATCAAACAATCGCTCAAGGGCCGGTCGCATCGCAGGAGATCATCAAAGAACTTGGCACGAACGGCGGCGGATTTTTCAACGCGAACTCGGCCCATCCGTTTGAGAACCCGACTCCGCTTGCGAATTTCTTACAGATGCTTGCGATCTTTGCCATCAGCGCGGGTCTTACTTATACGCTTGGCCGGATGGTCGGCAATCAAAGACACGGCTGGGCTGTCTTTGCGGCGATGACGATACTGTTTCTGGTCGGCTTCTTTGTCGTTTATTACTTTGAGGCTCAAGGCAACCCGATTTTTAATCAGCATAACGTGACGCAGGCAGCAGTTGAACAGAATGGCATCGAGCAATCGGGCGGCAACATGGAAGGCAAAGAAGTTCGATTCGGCATCACAAACTCAGCGCTGTTTGCTGCCGTGACGACCGGCGCTTCATGCGGCGCGGTTAATTCTACGCACGACTCATACACTCCGCTCGGAGGAATGATACCGCTCCTAAACATCATGCTTGGCGAAGTCATCTTCGGCGGCGTGGGCGCAGGGCTATACGGCATGCTTGTTATGGTAGTGCTGACAGTCTTCATAGCGGGACTGATGGTCGGTCGTACGCCCGAATATCTCGGAAAAAAGATCGAATCGAAGGATGTGAAGATGGCTATGCTTTACGCGCTCGTCTTCGCGTGTTCGATTCTATGTTTTTCTGCGTGGGCGAGCGTCGCGCCTTACTCCGCGTCAAAGATCAACAACGGCGGGCCGCATGGCCTGTCTGAAATAATCTACGCTTACACTTCTACTACTGGAAACAATGGCTCGGCATTCGGCGGCATCACGGTCAACACATACTGGTATAACACGACGTTAGGGCTTGCGATGTTGATCGGGCGATTCCTGATGATCATTCCGATGATGGGAATCGCGGGCAACCTTGCGGCCAAGAAAATAGTGCCGCCATCGGCAGGAACCTTTCCCGTTCACACGCCGCTATTCGTCGTGTTGTTAATAGGCGTGATTATGATCGTCGGCGCTTTGACGTTCTTCCCGGCGCTTTCGCTTGGGCCGATAGTCGAGCACTTCTTGATGAAGTCCGGGACGATGTTTTGAATCAGGAGATTGCATGTCAGAACACGCGCAAGCGAAACCTTTGTTTGACCCACCCGTAGTCAGGCGAGCCGTCAAAGACGCTTTCAAAAAACTTAACCCGCGCGAGGTCGCGCGAAACCCTGTGATGTTCGTTGTCGAGGTTGGCAGCGTCCTTACTACGCTGCTCATTATTCGCGACATCGCCCAGGGCAATACATCGCATTTGCTTTTTACTGTGCAGGTGACGTTGTGGCTTTGGTTCACAGTCCTGTTCGCCAATTTCGCAGAAGCGATGGCCGAAGGTCGCGGCAAAGCTCAGGCCGATGCGCTTCGCAGGGCGAAGACTGAAACCATCGCTAATCGCATCATCGGAGACGCGAGCACAAGTGCGGAACAGGTCAAGACTGAACAGATTCCTGCGACTCAACTCAGAAAGGGTGATGTTGTTTTGGTTCGCGCAGGAGAGTTCATACCCGGCGACGGCGAAGTCGTCGAGGGCGTTGCATCAGTGGATGAATCCGCGATAACAGGCGAGAGCGCGCCCGTCATTCGGGAATCGGGCGGCGACCGTTCGGCGGTCACAGGCGGCACAAAAGTGATCTCTGATTTTATCAAGGTTCGCATCACGTCGAATCCCGGAGAGACTTTTCTTGATCGAATGATCGCGCTGGTCGAAGGCGCAGAGCGGCAGAAGACGCCGAACGAAATCGCGCTGAACATATTGCTCGCAGGATTGACGATGATTTTCCTGCTCGCGGTTGTCACGCTGCTTCCCTTTGCCATCTACAGCGTGAACGCCGCAACCGATGCGAGCGGTTTTGTTCCGGCTGCGCCGCCTTCGATCACTGTTTTGGTAGCGTTGCTCGTCTGCTTGATTCCCACGACCATTGGCGGATTGCTCTCGGCCATCGGCATAGCGGGAATGGATCGGTTGATTCAGCACAACGTTCTGGCTATGTCCGGGCGCGCAGTCGAAGCGGCGGGCGATGTCAACACGTTGCTGCTCGATAAGACCGGAACGATAACGCTGGGCAATCGTCAGGCAGTTGAATTCATTCCGGTGAATGGAATTTCAGAAAGCGAGTTAGCCGATGCCGCGCAGTTGTCGAGCCTTTCAGATGAAACGCCCGAAGGCCGCTCGATAGTCGTGCTCGCAAAAACGAAGTATGGATTAAGAGGGCGCGAATTGGCCGCGCACGAAGCGCACTTCCTTGCTTTCACCGCGCAGACGCGAATGAGCGGCGTTGATTTCAATGGTCATTCGATTCGCAAAGGCGCGGTTGATGCGGTCGCGCGGTATATCGAATCTCAAGGCGGCACCGCGCCTCCTGAGTGGCAGGCAGCCGTCGAGCGCATTGCGAGCGCAGGCGGCACGCCGCTGGCCGTCGCTGATAACAGGCGGGCGCTCGGTGTGATACATCTCAAAGATATTGTGAAAGGCGGGATGAGCGAACGCTTCGATCATCTGCGAAAGATGGGAATCAAGACCGTGATGATAACGGGCGACAACCGGCTGACCGCAGCAGCAATCGCGCGCGAAGCGGGAGTTGACGATTATCTGGCCGAAGCAAAGCCGCAAGACAAGATGGACCTGATCCGCCGCGAGCAGGCCGAAGGCAAACTGGTCGCGATGACCGGCGACGGAACCAACGATGCGCCTGCGCTCGCTCAAGCCGATGTCGGAGTGGCTATGAACACAGGCACGATGGCGGCCAAAGAAGCAGGCAATATGGTTGATCTGGATTCAAACCCTACGAAGCTGATAGAGATTGTCGAAATAGGCAAACAGTTACTCATGACGCGAGGCGCGCTGACGACATTTTCAATCGCGAATGACGTGGCGAAATATTTTGCAATCATCCCTGCGATGTTCTCAGGTCTGTATGCGCTCACGGGCGCGAGTAGCGGCCCGCTCACTGCGCTCAATGTCATGCGGCTTGCGACGCCTGAGTCCGCGATTTTGTCAGCCGTGATATTCAATGCGTTGATAATCGTCGCGTTGATACCGCTTGCGCTTCGCGGCCTCAAGTACCGACCGATGTCTGCTGCGGCACTGCTCAGGCGTAACCTGCTCGTCTATGGGTTCGGCGGCATCATCATCCCGTTCATCGGCATCAAGATCATTGACCTGATAATCACAGCAATCGGATTGGCGTAAAAAACATGAACATACTCAAACAAATCTATCCTGCGATTGCGATCACTGTGACGCTCACAGTGTTGTTGGGAATCGTTTATCCGCTCGCCGTGACGGGGCTTGCGCAGGTGATTTTTCCACGGCAGGCAGCAGGCAGTCTTATAGAAAAGGATGGCCGAGTGATAGGGTCGCAGCTTATCGGTCAACCATTCGCGGGGCCGGGTTATTTTCACTCGCGCCCGTCTGCGGCTGGCCGTCGGTATGACGGGGCGGCTTCGGGCGGAACGAACCTTGGGCCGACGAGCCGAACGCTTTTCGAGACGAATGTGAAAGCGGCTGCCGATGCGCTCAGAGAAGATAATCCTGATATGCCGATTCCGGTTGATCTGGTCACGGCTTCCGCATCGGGGCTTGACCCGCACATCACACCGGCGGCGGCTGAGTTTCAAATCCCTCGCATAGCCCGCGAGCGCCGTATGAATGAATCCGTGTTGCGCGCGCTCGTAAGCCGCCATACCGAAGGGCGACAACTGGGATTTCTGGGCGAGCCGCGAGTCAATGTGCTTGAACTGAATATCGCGCTTGATGAGCACAGATGATTTCAAATTTGAGATTTGAGAGTGTGTTTTGAAATGACCTGCGCAATTGAGAGCGTGTTTTGGAATAACCCGCGTAGCGGGTGGCAGTCTGTAGCCCACATCGCCAGATGTGGGAATGCCTGTGCGGGATGTTGCATAAGCCCGCGTAGCGGGCGACAGAGACGGTGCGCTGTTAGTTTGTGCGTAATACCTGCGGATTGTCCCACATCTGGCGATGTGGGCTACAGGCTGTTGCCTGCTTCGCAGGCTATTGCCGGAGCGCTCCGGCATTTCAAATCACGCGCTGAGATTTGAGACATCGAACATGAAAAGCCTGAAACGAAAACTTGTATTCAGCTACGGCTTGCTGATTCTCATCATATTCGCCGTGAGCGCGTGGAGCATCTACCATGTCGGGAATCTCGGGCGCGCGGCGGGAGGCACAAAAGAGGCGCTTGAACATCAAGACCCCGCATCCGTATTGGCAGCTATAGAACATGTGATTACTGCATCAAGGCACGCAGAAATCTCGATCATTGTGGCAGGCGCGCTTGCTTTGGCGCTCGCCCTTGTCTTCGCGTGGCGATTTGCAAAATACGTGGCTGATCCGATCTCTGTTCTCACAGACAAAGCAAGGCGGATAGGGGAAGGCGATCTCGATCAGCATATCGAGATTTCATCTCGCGACGAGTTAGGCGCGCTCGCCGAAGAGTTCAATCGCATGACCGCCCGGTTGCGTGACGTGCGAAGATCGGATTACGGGCGATTGCTTGTCGAGAGAAAAAAATCCGACGCTGTGATTGATTCCATTTACGAGCCGGTCATCGTCACAGATGCGCGCGGCCACATAGCCAAGATCAACACGGCGGCTCGCCAGTTGTTCGGCAATGGCAGGGACGGTATCTCGCTTTCAGGAGTCATGGGAGGCGAGCGCATACTGGACGCCATCTCCTCTGCGATCACAATGCAACGGCCCGTCGCTGTCGAAGGCAAAGCCGCGCTTGTGCCCATCAAAATAGGCGGAGCAGAACGCAGCTTTCGTGTGCGTGCGACTCCGATGCGCGATGGCGAAGGAAGAATGATCGGTGCTGTTACGGTGCTCGAAGACATAACGGCCATGACGGAACTGGACAAGCTGAAAACTGAATTTATATCCGTTGCGTCGGGCAAACTGCGCGAGCCGCTTCATTCGCTCCAGCTTGCGCTGCATGCGGTCATCGAAGGTTATACAGGCGAGTTGAACGATCAGCAATCGGACATGATCGAAAGCGCGCGGCAAAACGCAGAGAGGCTTGACGAGTTGATGAACGACCTGCTCGAACTGGCTGAAATGGAATCGGGCACGCTGCGGCTTTCGACTGAGCGATTGCGGCCCATTGATCTGGCGCGCGCGGCCATCGAAAAGTTTAGATTTGCGGCTGAATGCAAGCATATCAAATTAGAAGCTAACGTCTGGCCTGACCTCTCGTGGGTAGTCGCTGACCGGCGCGCAGTCGCTCGCATCTTTGATAACCTGCTGTCGAACGCGATACGACACACACAGCGCGATGGCAGTGTGACTATAGAAGCGAGCGAGCGGGGCGGGCGCATATTCTTCAGCGTGCGCGATACAGGTGAAGGCATACCCGAAGAATATCTCCCTGACTTGTTCGGGCGCTTCGTTCGCATTGGCGGCAAACCCGGCGGCACGGGATTAGGGCTTGCTTTGGTGAAGCGCCTCGTAGAAGCTCAAGGCGGGCAGGTCAGCGTCGAGAGCCGACCGGGCGAAGGCACGACATTCACATTCACACTCATCGAAGGCGGCCCTTCCAGCGTCAGGACGATTACGAACGATGCGATACGAAGAGTAAGATGAGCCGAGATGTTGACGCGAGACCGAGCGCTCAGTCAGTGCTTGCTAAACAAGAGCAGGCGCATCAGGCTCGCTTGCGCTTATACATCGGAGCGGCTCCCGGCGTTGGCAAGACTTATCAAATGCTCGAAGAAGCGCACCTGTTAAAACGACAGGGTGCCGACATCGTCATCGGGTTCGTAGAGCCGCACGGTCGCGCCGAAACCGAAGCCTTGATCGCAGACCTTGAGCGCGTCCCTCTCAAACAGATCGTCTATCGCGGCGTCACGCTTTGCGAGATGGACATAGATGCGGTGATTGCGCGCAAACCCGCCTTAGCAATAGTTGACGAACTGGCACACACGAATGCTCCCGGCTCGAAGAATCATAAACGTTATGAAGACGTTTTTGATTTGCTTGACCAGAACATCTCTGTCATCACAGCAGTCAATGTGCAGCACCTTGAATCGTTGAACGATGCCATAGCTCGCATCACAGGCGTGCGCGTGCGCGAGACCATACCGGATCATTTCCTGCGCCGCGCCGACGAAGTGGTGAACATAGACGTGTCAGTTGATACGTTGCGCACGCGGTTAC
>DATEKX010000588.1:0-5615 GCA_035277165.1 Blastocatellia bacterium
ACTCAAATCCAAGCGCGAGCTTGAAGAACGATTGAATCAGGCCGAACGCTCTGCCGTCATTGGTCGCCTGACGCAAGCCGTCGCGCATGAAATTCGCAACCCGCTCAACGTGATCAATCTTTCGATAGATCACGCCAGCAAGAAATACGCGCCGGAAGATGAAACCCGCCGCAATCAGTTCACGCGCCTGCTCTCTTCCATCAAAGACGAGATCGAGCGATTGAAACGCCTTGTCAACGACCTGTTGAATTACGGTCGTCCCACTCGGCTTGCGGTCGAAACGGTTGATATGGGCGAGCTAATGGAAGAGACTCTATCGCTCGTGCGGCCACAGGCTGACGTGCAGGGAGTCGAAGTGACGGTTGAGACCGACGGCGCGCCTGCCGAAGTGCGCGGCGACCGCGAACGGTTGAAGTCGTTTATCTCGAATCTGGCGATAAACGCGCTGCAAGCTATGCCTACGGGCGGACATCTCGATGTGCATATCGCACGGGATGATGGTTTTGTTGAATTGAAAATTGCCGACACAGGCGTAGGCATCAGCCAGGAAGCGCTCGGCAAAATCTTCGAGCCTTATTTTTCAACAAAGCAGACGGGATTTGGTTTGGGGCTTGCCGTGACCAAGTGGATTATTCAAGAGCATCGCGGAACGATTGATGTTGAGAGCGAAGTAAATCAAGGCACTACTTTTACTGTAAAACTGCCTGCGAAAGAATAGGCTTATAACCAGAAACGGAGAAACGGAATGGCAAGAAGAAAAGTGCTGGTCGTTGATGACGAAAAGAACCAGCGAGAAATATACACGCTGATACTTGAAGACGATGGCTACGAAGTGACGACAGGGCAGAGCGGAGAGCACGCTTTGAAGCTCGCGCGCGAAAATGATTTTGACCTTGTGCTCACGGATTACAAAATGACGGGCATGGACGGGCTGATGCTGCTCGGCGAACTGCTCAAGATAGACCCTTCCTTGATCGTCGTGATGATGACTGCGCACGGCTCTGTCGAATCAGTAAAAGAGGCCCTCAGACACGGCGCGTTCGATTACCTTGAAAAACCTATTGACCGCGACCAGTTGCTTAAAACGGTCGAAAGCGCGCTCGGTCGGCTCAATCGCATAGACGGCGAAATAATCGGCGAGTCAGAAGGGATGGAGCGCGTCAAGAAAATGATTCTCAAAGTCGCTGGCTCGACTTCGACCGTGCTGATTCGCGGCGAATCGGGCGTCGGCAAAGAGCGCGTAGCTCGCGCCATTCACAAAGCGAGCCCGCGCTCAGGCGAAATCTTTCAGGCGGTCAATTGCGCAGCAATCAACGAAAATCTGCTGGAGTCGGAACTCTTCGGGCACGAGAAAGGGTCGTTTACGGGCGCGCACGTTCAGAAAAAAGGCCAGTTTGAAATCGCTGACCACGGCACGTTGTTCTTAGACGAGATTGGCGACCTCAACATCAGCATGCAGGCAAAGCTGCTGCGCGCGCTTCAGGAAAAAGAGATAATGCGCGTCGGCGCTACAAAGTCGATCAAAGTTGACGTGCGCGTTATAGCCGCGACGAACAGAGACCTCGAAGCAATGGTGAAAGAGAATCGCTTCCGAGAAGACCTTTACTATCGCCTCAACATAATTCCGATAAATATTCCGCCGCTTCGCAATCGCCGCGACGACATTCCTCCGCTGATTGACTTCTTCACCGCCAAACACAGCGCAGGCTCAAATCGAGTGATTCGTGGACTTACGGCATCTGCGCGAAACCTGATTATGAACTATTCGTGGCCGGGTAACGTGCGCCAGCTCGAATCTGCGATTGAGCGCGCGATACTGCTTTGCGAAGGCGACGAGATTGATGTTGAGGATTTGCCGGTCGAAATGCGTCAGGAAGGCGAACCGTCAGCCGCGTTCAATTTTAAGCTGCCGCCGGAAGGCATTTCATTTGAAGAGGTCGAAAAATCGTTGATAACTCAAGCGATGGAGCAGACGAACTGGAATATCACGCGCGCGGCGAAACTTCTTGGCTTATCGTTTCGCACGTTGCAATACAGGCTTGAAAAGTTCGGGCTTAAAAAGCCGACCGAGGATTGAGCGAACCTGTCACTGATATAGACATTCTCGGATTGATCTGATTTTTGTTTGGAACCGGCAGCAGACCTAAGCTTATTTAACGAGCGTAAACTTTCGCGCGTGTCCTTGCCCGACTGCAATGCGCGTTTCGCTAATCATTCGCTGCGGCGGCTCTTCGTCTATGCGCTGCATAGCGAGACTGGCTAAACTGCTCTTGGCAGCAGCAAGTGAATGATTGACCCGCTCGGTAAACATTTCATCGTGTAGCTCGCGCGCAGGGCGTTCTGCTCCGCACTCGTAGCAAACCTGAACCAGTTGGTTTTCTGATGAACGGTGAGGCGTGCACCAATAGTGCCTTCTACTTAGCCGACATAACAAAGTCATCTCGATTCCCCTCTATCAAATCGCTGTTTCAATGGCCTGGTTTCACCTTTGGGGACTTTCAGTTCTCGACCAGAGCTTTTATTGCTAGCTCTTTAAAACTTGCCAAACTGTGGGGGAAGGCCAAAGAGAGGCCAAGTATAGTTAAAGTAACAAATGAATTGCAAGCGTTTTTTTTCGATTTAACATAGATTTACGGTTGTAAATTTATTGCGATCTGAGCTTATGTAAGACCTCAAGAGCGCGGGAGTATTCTTCCTGCGTGTTCACATTCTCAAAAAACAAATCCGCTCCCTGCAGGTGGCGTATTTCGTCGAAAATCACCAGCCGCGTTCGTATTCGCTCGAACAGCAAACTCACCTTTCGCGCGCCGCTTTCAATGAGACGAGTCACCTCGGAAAGCGCATCAGTAGAATAAATAGCGCAAATCGGCTCAAGCCTGTCATCTGCGCCAACCGGAACGATTGCCTGATAGTCGCCTTTTAGACTGAGCAGGAATGAGAAGAGTTCCGCCGTTACGAAGGGCAAGTCGCAGCCGACAAGCAAAACGCGCGATGTGCTGGCATTCGCAAGCGCCGTGCGAATCGCTTCCAGCGGGCCGATGCCTGTGTGAGTATCGGCATACACAGGCAAGCCCAATCGGTTGTATTCAGCGCTGTTGGCGATTACGGAAACGTCGGTCGTAACAGGCTTGATCGCAGTGATGACACGCTCAATCATCGTTTGGCCGTCAAGTTCGAGCCATGCTTTATCCCTTCCCATGCGCGAACTGCGGCCACCTGCTGTGACGAATCCTGATACCATCTTGATTTATGATAGTATTGTTAGCTTCGATTCAAAAGCACGATCACGAAAGAGAGAACAAATGGATTCGGCACGGACGGAACCTATTGAACAGGATCAACACTTGCTCGCGGTATTTCAGAAGACTGGCGCATTGCTCGAAGGGCACTTTCAACTGACATCAGGGTTGCACAGCCCGCGCTACCTTCAATGCGCTCTGGTGCTTCAACACCCCGAACACGCGGAATGGATAGGTAGCGCGCTTGCCGCTCATTTCAGCGGCGAAGGCATTAGCGCGGTTGTTGCGCCTGCCATAGGCGGCATCATCGTAGCTCACGAAACTGCGCGAGCGCTGGGCGTGCGCGCGCTGTTCACGGAACGCGAGGCCGGAGCGATGAAGTTGAGGCGCGGATTTCATATAAACGAAGGCGAGCGCGTGCTTGTGGTTGAAGACGTTGTTACGACGGGCGGCTCGACACGCGAGACCATTGATGCAGTCATAAACGCAGGCGGAATAGTCAGCGGCGCAGGCTCTGTTGTTGATCGCAGCGGCGGCTCAGTCGATGTTGGCGCACGCCGAGTTGCGCTGCTCACGCTTGAAGTGCCCGCTTATGATCCTGCCGATTGCCCTCTTTGTAAGCAAGGCTCGACGGCTATCAAACCGGGAAGCCGAAAAACCTAGCTCTTTTCATGCTCAACTATAAGATCACGATTCAGTACGATGGCACGAATTATCACGGGTGGCAGATACAGCCGAACGGGCGAACTATTCAAGGCGAGCTTACGCGGGCGCTTTCTTTGCTCGACCATCGCCACGTGACCGTTCACGGCGCGGGCCGCACGGATGCAGGCGTGCATGCCGAAGGCCAGGTCGCAAGCTTTCTGCTCGAACGTGATTGCGAGCCGGGCTATCTCCGCGATGCCATCAACGGCAACCTTGATCGCGACATTCGAGTGATTGATGTGGAAGCGGTCGCCGAATCCTTCAACGCCCGCTTTTCAGCGAGGCTTAAAACATATCGTTACCAGATATGGAACGGCCCTGTTATCAGCCCTTTTTTTCATCGTTATGCGTATCACCACCGCAACGATCTCGATACCCGCGAGATGCAGCGCGCGGCCCTTTTGCTTGTAGGCACGCACGATTTCAGCGCGTTCACGGTTCAGGATTCAGAAATCGAAGACCGAGTTCGCACTCTGAAACGCTTAGACATGCAGCGCGAAGAGAGCCGAATCATCATTATCGTTGCGGCTGACGGCTTCTTGCGTTACATGGTCAGGACGATTGCTGGAACTCTGATTGAAGTCGGAAGCGGGCGACGCGCGGCTGAAAGTGTCGCTTCTGTTTTAGAGAGCCGTGATCGCCGAAATGCGGGCGCAAAGGCTCCCGCCTGTGGGTTGACTTTGATGCGAGTGGACTATTAAAGTGACCTTTTGAAAGTGGCAAAATGAAGCGGAATAATGACCAATAAAATCCTCAGAGACTTTGAGAGCGTAATTGAAAACGGCTCCAGAGACGAATTCCTTCTCCGTCAAATCCAACTCGACAGGCTTCCGTCGCACATAGCGATCATAATGGACGGCAATGGCCGGTGGGCAGCGCGTCGCAATCAGCCACGCATCGCAGGACACCGCGCAGGCTCGGCGGCGGTTCGCTCAACTGTTGAAACATCGGCGCGGCTAGGGATAGCCTATCTCACGCTTTATGCGTTCTCGACCGAAAACTGGAAGCGACCTCGACTTGAAGTCGAAGCATTGATGGGATTATTGCGCGAGTTCCTGCGCAAAGAGATTCGCAGCCTGAAAGAGAACAACATCCGCTTTCAAACCATAGGGCGTGACGAAGCGCTCGAATCTGCCGTGCGACGCGAAGTGGATTACGCGCGTCGCGAAACCGAAGGCAATACGGGGACGGTTCTCACAATCGCGCTCAATTACAGCGGGCGATCAGAGCTATTGCAGGCTTGCCGCCACCTTGCCACAGAGTTCGTAGCGAGTGGCCGCGACCCGTCCGAGATATGCGAATACGATGTCGAGCGATACCTGTTCACATCAGGCGTTCCCGATCCTGATCTGCTGATTCGCACGAGCGGCGAAATGCGCGTGTCGAACTTTCTGCTCTGGCAAATCGCTTACAGCGAGATTTACGTGACCGAAACGCTCTGGCCGGACTTCCGCCAAGCCAGTTTGTTTGAAGCCATCATCGAGTATCAAAAGCGCGAGCGACGTTACGGCGACGTGAAAACCGCAGAGAAGAAGTCCTTGAGCGTTGCGAATATGAAATAAGTGATGAGTAAAAAGCACGAAGGTAGCTTCTCATCTTAGAAGAATCTTTAGCAGTCCCGTTAGGGACGACCTGTCTATAGTTTCAGTATCGGATATAATCCGTAGCTCC
>DATEKX010000589.1:0-5799 GCA_035277165.1 Blastocatellia bacterium
GATCACGGCCACAGCCGAAGAATTGATCGGGCTTCCGGGCATATGCGAAGTGCTGAGCCGCAAAATCATCGAATACCGCGAACGCAACGGCCCTTTTCGCCGCTCCGAAGAGATAATCATTATCGAAGGTTTCAGTGAAAAAAAGTATCGCGCAATCGCTGACCTCGTATGCGTCGAGTAGCAGTTTGTCGTTTCCAATTTCGTGCTGTAAAGTAAAATTCTTACTCCAACAGCAAAGGTTATCGAATGAATAACGAGCTTCCGGTGCTGGTTGAAGTCAGGCGAGGCCCGATAGTCGAATCGCGGCACAGAGGCGCGA
Source organism: Blastocatellia bacterium (assembly GCA_035277165.1). Lineage (GTDB taxonomy): Bacteria > Acidobacteriota > Blastocatellia > UBA7656 > UBA7656 > DATEKX01. The sequence continues at coordinate 320 of DATEKX010000589.1, forward strand.
TAGTTTTAGCCGACCCCGAAGGAAAAGTCCTGTTGCAAATCGGCGACGCTCGTCTTTCGACTTCAACGCGGTCTACAATCAAACCCATTCAAGCCCTCCCGATCATCACGAGCGGCGCAGCAGATCATTTCAATCTCACAAACCGCGAGCTTGCCGCCGCTGCTGCTTCGCACGAAGGCGAACAGATTCACACGGAAACTGCGGCTGCGATGCTTGCTCGCGCGGGGCTTGATGAAACTGCGCTTCGTTGCGGCGCGCATGCTCCGTACAGCATAGACACGGCGCGGCAGCTTGAGCGCGACGGCTTGCCTTTCAATCAGCTTCATAATAACTGTTCGGGCAAACACGCGGGGATGCTGTTGACCGCTGTTCATCGCGGCCTTTCAATCGAAGATTACTTTTCGCCTGAACATCCGATTCAGCGCGAAATAATCAAGACGCTTGCGCGATTGGGCGACCTCGCGCAAGAAATGCCTACGGCCATTGATGGTTGCAGCGCTCCGACTTTTGGCGTGCCGCTCGACTCTTTAGCAATCGCTTTCGCGCGACTGGTCAACGCCACAAGCGAAACGGAAACGGCTATCGTGCTCGATTCGGATTTGGCGCAAGCGGCAAAGCGCGTGGTCAGCGCGATGATCGAATATCCTGAGATGATAGGCGGAACAAAAGAAAGATTTGATACAGACCTGTTGCGCGCAGCGCGCGGCAAGCTCATCTGTAAGGTCGGAGCCGAAGCGGTCTATTCTGTCGGAGTTCTGCCGTGCGACAAGTTCCCGCGCGGGCTGGGACTGTCGTTCAAGATGGAAGACGGCTCATATAGAGGGCTTGCGCCCACGGTGGTTGAAACGCTCGCTCAGCTTGGCGTTCTTGATGAAATGGAGGTGACGCAGCTTGCATCATATCATCGCCCGATTATAGATAACCGTCGCGGCTTGCACGTGGGCGAAGTGCGAACGATATTCGAAATAGGTTTTGATAAACAATGAATCAGGCAATTCGGTCTCTCTTTCCGGTCACTGAAAAATACATCTACATGAATCACGCTGCGGTGTCGCCGCTTTCCGTGCGGGTGCGCGATCGGATGCTGGCGCTCAACGAAGATGTGACAAACAACGGCGCGGCGAATTATAAAGACTGGCTGCGCGCATACGAAAGCGCGCGCGCATCTGCTGCAAGGCTTGTGAACGCGCAAACGCACGAGATAGCTTTCATGCCGAACACATCTGCCGGGCTTTCGGCCATCGCAAACGGCATCCGCTGGCGCGAAGGCGATTCGGTTGTCAGCAACAATGTCGAGTTCCCTTCCAACGTCTACCCGTGGATGCGGCTCGCACAGTCGCGCGGCATAAAATTGAAACAAGCCCCGGAGCGCGAAGGCCGAATTGATGCGGATGAATTGCTTGCGCTCGTTGACGACAGCACGCGCGTGGTGGCTGTCAGTTGGGTGCAGTTTGCGAGCGGCTTTCGATCAGACATTGCTCGCATAGGGCGTTTTTGCCGCGAGCGTGACATCATTTTCGTAGTTGATGCGATTCAGGGACTCGGCGGATTAAAGCTGGACGTTGTGCGCGATCATGTAGACGCATTCGCAGCCGACGCTCACAAATACATGCTTGGCCCCGAAGGCGTAGCAGTAATGTATGTGTCTGACCGAGTAATTGACCGAATTGCGCCGACGGTTGTCGGATGGACTTCGGTGAAAAGCTATGAGCAGTTTGCGCATGGTTCGCTCGACTACGATCTGGACTATCGTAAAGGTGCGCCCAGATTCGAGTGCGGCACGCTGAACACTGTTGGAGTATACGGGCTTGGCGCTGCGACTGATTTGTTATTGGAAGTTGGCCCCGAAAAGATTGAAGAGCATCTTCTCGGCTTGAGCGATTATCTGGCCGACGCGCTAAAAGCCAAAGGGTATGATTGCGTAAGCTCGCGGCAAAAAGGCGAGACTTCTGCCATCGTATGCTGCACGCACAAACGGCATTCGCCCGCGAGCCTCTATCATCTGCTGCTTGAGAAAAACATTATCGCGGCGCATCGAGTCGGGCGGCTCAGAATATCGCCGCACTTCTACAACACGCGCGAAGAGATTGATACGCTCGTAGCCGCGCTGCCGGAATGAATGAACCGCAGATTTGTGCATCACCGGAGAGAGCTTAGATGAAGATCAGAGGGTATTTTAGTCTGAAGCTCCGTAGGAGCGACCTGTCTATAGCCGTCGTCGAGCAATTGATCTGTAGCTCCGTAGGAGCGACCTGTAAATCACGAGGTCGCTCCTACGGAGCTACTTCAAATATCCAACCTTTTTTTACTATAGACAGGTCGTCCCTAACGGGACTGCTGAAACAACCTCTTGGAATTGTCTTCCTGCTGATAGCGATCATAATCGGTTCACCTTTAACATTCGCCTCTGCCAAAACGCCTGCGCAGAAAACGCGCGTCGTCACAGTAGATCGCGGCGCGCAAGACCCTGCCGTGTCACCCGACGGCGCTCAAATCGCCGCGAGCATATTCGGAAAAATCTGGGTGATGTTTATAGCAGGCGGCGAAGCTCGTCAAATTACCGAGGGCCTCGGATGGGATACGCATCCCGCGTGGTCGCCTGACGGGCAGTTCCTCGCTTATGCGCACCAGCTTCCAAGCGGCACTGATCTGGTCATTCGCAATCTCATAACCGGCGGCGCCAGCACTCTCTATCACACGGAATCCGCCATCGGGCAAATTAGTTATCATCCTAAAGGCGGCGAAATCTTTTTTCTGCTCGACCGCTCGCAATATGATTCGCACCTGTTCAGAGTTCCGACTAGCGGCGGCGAGGCTCGTCAGGTCACTTACACCGAAAACTGGCACGAGTGGTCATTCGCTTTGTCGCCCGATGCGAAAGAAGTGCTGTTGGATTCCGGGCGTTACGGCGGCAGCGATCTCTATCAAATCAGGTTCGACGGGATGCAGGTCACGCGCATCACGCGAACGCCCGCGCACGAGTTCAGCGCCGTGTGGAGCCGCGACGGCAAGACTCAAGCTTTCATCAGAACCGACAACGGCATGGATACGGTGATGGTGCAGCAACCGAAAGGCGGTTCGGCTCGCGCGATCTTTTCAAGCCCTTATGATCAGAAGCAACTCGCGATTCATCCCGACGGGCAATCGGCTGTGCTTTGCGCAGGGCGACGGCTCTTTCATTTGAATCTCGCTTCCGGCCAGTTTATGCCGATCACTTTCACAGCGCGTTTCGTTCTGCCTGAATTGTCCAAAGCAGACCTCATCATAACCAACGCCCGCTTAGTTGATCCCGGCACGAACAAATTCATGCCGAACGCGACCATAGAGATTCGCAATGGCCGCATAGCCGGAATTCGCGCAGGGCAAGAAGCCGTGGGCTTGCCCGCAGGCGTAACAGTGATTGATGTAGGCGGCAAGACTGTGATGCCCGGTTTGATGGACAATCATTATCATTACTGGAGCCCGTTCGACGGCAGCACTTTGTTATCACGTGGCATCACGACGATACGCGATCCGGGTGTTGCGATTTCGATGAGCATGAATTTCAAAGAAGCGATAGCGCTGGGCATTCTCGCGGGGCCTGACATCTACACTTGCGGGCCGTTGATTGACGGGCTTGATGGCTATCATCCTTACGTTGACGTGGAGTTGAACAAACCGGAGGCCGCCGCTACGCTGGTGCGCGCTTTGAAAGCTCAAGGCGTGGACGCGCTGAAGGTCTATTTTCTGTTGAGCCCCGAAGTGCTGCGCGCTGTGATAAAAGAAGCGCGCGCGCAACGGCTCCCGGTCACAGGCCACATAGGCGTGCGCACGGGCTGGCGCGAAGCGATGGAAGCAGGCATCAGCGGCTTCAGCCACATTCGCGTGTGGCGAGATTTTCTGCCGCTTGAAAAGCAGCCGCAGGGCGAGAACGAAAACCTTGATTCAAGTCGAAACCTTATGGCGCGCATGCAGGCCAACTGGAGCGAGATTGACCCGGACGGACCCGGCGCTGAATCGCTGATCAAGATGATGATAGAGAAACGAATCGGCTTTGACCCTACGCTTGCGATTCAACGCTTCAATGATTCCGACCGCAAAAGATTCGGGCTTGAGCAGTTCACTATAGTCAAAGACAGTTATCGCCGAATGGCGCGATTCGTAGCGCGCGCAGAAAAGATGGGCGTGTTGCTGCTTGCGGGCACAGACAACGATGGATTGTTCGACGAGCTTGAAGCATATGCCGAAGCAGGCATTCCGAACGCGGCGATACTGAAAGCAGCAACCGTGAACGGTGCTGAATGGCTCGGCAAAAAAACCGAGTTCGGGACGATCGAAACGGGAAAGCACGCCGATTTAATAATAGTAGACGGCGACCCGATGAAAGATATCAAAGAACTGCGCCGCATCCACATAGTAATCAAAGATGGTCGAGTAGTTTTTAAGAGATAACGCCCAAGCCGATCAGGTGTGTTGCTGTAGACCAATGTAGTACTACACTTCATTACTTTTTCTTACTACTAGAAGCGGCATCCTTTTTTACGCCCTTATGCTTTGAGGTCTTGGGAGGACTATTAGGTAGGTCTTGATCGTCATCAATGAGAACATCGACATATACACCAGCTACTCGCGCATACTCTAACAAAACGCCCAATGGAGGCTGTCGTATGCCACGCTCGAAGGCCGATAGCTCCTCTCGAATGAGTTCCCCGGTAAACCCTAGCCGATTTATCATTTCATTTTGTGAGATGCTTAGGGCTAACCGTATCTGACGAAGCTTTTCAGCCAAACGCTTTGGTTTTAGGCGGGAGGACTTTGCCATCAGGAAAGCCCTCCTGATGACAAAAGCAACTTAATTTTCCACTTGCAGCTAGAACAAATAAATTCTAGCATTATGTCGTGATCTGGCCTTGCCGAGAGTTCACAGCTTTGGAACTCTTTGGCAATCCTCATCATCCGTGATGTAGAGTCGTGCCGATCATTAGTTATTACAAGTGGTTATCAAAGTACAATCTCGCGCGAGGTGACAAGATAACAAACAGGAAGTCTTGTTGTCACCCACTTTGAAGCAGATTGAAAATTCTAGTTGTCGCTGGAGAATTTATAGTGAAATCAGAGAGCAGAGGGAATACTCAAAATAATTTATATCGGGGGCTTGGTTTGGCTAATATAATAGCAATCCCTTTCCCAATTTCCCCCCGTCGTGTCCGACACGGACAGGTCGCAAAATACTTGATTTCTCGGCTTGGAAGAGTTGCAATAAAAGTGAGGCTGGCGATAGCACGAATGAAACGCTTGAGCAGATAATGAAGTTGAGCATTGCAGAACAAAAAATATGGGTAATCAGAAAGCTCTTGGAGATATATGACTATGGAGATCGAGGAGACTTACGAAGGATTTGTGAAATATTATATGGAGAAGTTCCTGATGGTGCGTAAGCATTGGCCGGTCAGTGGGTTTCGCAACCCTTCACACTGCACGCATACTGAATTATAAGCGCC
>DATEKX010000590.1:0-10786 GCA_035277165.1 Blastocatellia bacterium
AAGGCTCACATCGTAGGAATCGGTATTGATAGCGGCAATACGTTGGCCGCTCTGATGGCACTTTTCCGTCTGCGTACCGTTATCTGCATTCGTGACTACGCAGGCCATAGGATATTCGGCAAGATGACGGAACCGCAATCAGGCGTAGGTATCGAGTTCGTCAGCATTGATGAATTCTCATTCGATGTAATCGAGACTAAATACACGGAGGCGACTTGAAAGAGATAGAAGAATATCCGCCAAAGGACACGGCTGATGAACCGGAGCGCCTTTCAGAAGACCACATGGAGTTGTTTAGCTCGGCTGTTCAAAAAGTGATGGCCGCTAAAGAAGCCTTGCGGGTTGCACAGCAACAATTCGTAAACGCGCAGCAAGAGCAAGCTAAAGCGGCTGGCGCACTGTCGCACACGATGGAGTATCTAACGCCTCGATACAAGATGAATCCGGGCGATGATATTAGCCAGGAAGGAATAATAATTAGGGGCAAAAAAGATGGGTGAAGTAACAGGCTATACCTTGCTCACAGAAGTTGATAGCAGCGTCATACTTTATGCGGTCGCTACCATCGGCGGTGTGCCTACATCAAAGAGTATCGCGGCTGACACTGTGATCGCTGCGATGCTCGACGCGCTACCACAGCCGATAGATGAAGCCGCAACGCCAGCTTTCGCTCGCCTCTATCTTGAGTCGTCTCCGTCGTTCGACCTCGCGGCCAACGTGCTAGGAGTCGGAGAAATCCTTTCGCACTCGTCAACGGTCACGATACCATCGGGCAAGGTATACGATCATGTTCGGTTCTCGAAAAGTAGTGATGGCGGCTACAATGTTTTCATTATCGGCGATGGCGGGATAGTCACCGGCCTGAATTTCAACCTGCAAGCTCACGCGACCTCACACGCGAATTCAAACATCTATGGAGTTATCGGAGCACTGAGCAACAAGGGGCCGGGATCGGCAAAAGCGGTTTATGGCCGAGCGGTGATGGAAACCGGCTGCACTGGCGTTGGCGTTGCTGGTGTGTTCGCGCTGCGCGCGGTGTCTACCGCTGCCCATGCCTGGATAGTACAACTCGCGGGCACGAGCGAAACCGACTTTGCTATTTATATTCATTCGGATGATACCCCGTCACCGGCGAATTTTGCTGATGGCATAGTCTACGATCCAAACATCCGCATTGAATCGGGCGGCGCATTTCTTAAAGCCTTTCAAACAAGCGGGCATGATGGCGATTACCTGCATTACATGACTCAGCTCGGCGCGACTCTGTTTAAGGTGGACAAGGATGGCAAGGTTACAGCGCCGAATTTAGACCCGCTAGTTACGAGCTTATCTGTCAACCTGCGTTCCGGCTCGCCCGTCGCTCTTTATACCGTCCCATCCGGCAAGCATTTTGCTCCAACAAAAGTCATATTGTTAGACCCGACAAGTGATGCTGAAGAGGGGCAATACAATCTAGGTTTTGATGCGGGCGGCACGGACGTTCACATGCTAAACCAGTTCGGCCCGGCACTGAATAAATACAGCATCTTTGTCATTGATAATTACACGCAAGGGCAATCGTCTAAGCTCGGCGCAGCGGGTGACGTTTTGAAGCTGTCTTGCTCTAATCTGCCGAGTGCGTCCGTGACTGGTACGGCTTTAATATTCGGCTACTTGTACTGAAAAGCTTATGTCTACACTCACCTGTAATCTAACAGCCGTTGATGAGCACATAAGAATTGCCGCGATTTGGGATGGTGCAGGTTCATCTGGCAACAAGCTATGGCGCAGGGCTGACGATGAGAATAACGGGCAATTCATTTTGCTTACCGATGCCCTTGAACTGGCTGGCTACTTGGTTGACGTTTCCGGTGATCCGTTGCTTGATGTTGACGGCGATCCGCTTCTTGCTGAGTCCGCAGGTTTGGCTTTTCATGACTACGATGTGGCCTCAAATAAAGATTATTCTTATTACATTGAAATCTCATCTACAGGACAGGCGAGCGCGATAGAAAGTGCCTCGGTGTCACTCCATAGCGCGTATCTCCATGCCGTCACGAAATATTCAGGGATAAGTAATTTACGCGCGGGCGCAGCGTTGGGCGATCAATCGCACGCAAGGCGGTTTTCGTTCGCCTCATCCCTTCAGATTCCTGCTAACTCAGTGTTGCCAGTTGTCAGGCTGTCGCCGATTGAAGAAGGTTCAATCAGCATGGCTACGATCATTCCTCAGCAGTTTGATAGTAGGCGGGCAAGTCTGCGCTCTGTCTACACGTCGCGCGCCATGTGCTGTCTGCGTGATGCGTTCGGAAATAAGTGGTTTGGCAGATTGGCGGACTTCAAAGAGGTTCCGCAAGGCTTACATTTCTTATTTAACTTCTCGCTTGAGATTTTGGACTTCAACGAATCACTAGCTTGATATGCAATCGAAAGAAAACAACGGATTCACGGCGGAACAAGTAGACCGCGCAATCTCCGGCCTTGACGGTGATCCTCTGTATCGCGCTCGCGCAATCCTGCTCGACGCTGACCTGATGCAGCTCTATGAATTGGAAGGGCTGCAACTGGAAGGCTCAAGCGTAGCCCAAAATACAGACCAGACTATCAGACGTGGGGCCGTGCTGCGCTTTGATAAGACTGAGCGAGATTTGCAACACGCCGCCGCGCTCAATACCTTCAAGAATCACATCACCGCTCAGAATCGCCTTTTCCATCTGCGAATGAATGAGGCCAGCGGCTCGACTCTGACGGACTTCACAGGCAACGCGAGAGCCTTCACCATCAATGGGACGGTGACATTTTCGCTCACATCTTTAGGACTCGGCGACGTTGCCGATAACGCCATCAAGCCGAATGGAACGACGGGGTATTTCTCCATTGCTCATGCTTCGTGGATGAATGTCACGGCCCTTACGCTGGCATTGGCTTGGCAAGGCACAGGGATCAATCAGACATTAATAGACCGAAGCAACGGAACTACAATTGAATTCTGGCGCTTGGAAGTTGACGCGAATGGCTTCTTAGCTCTGTCAATACGATTTACTTCCGGCTCGCCTCAGACGAAGACTTTTACATCAACCGCGAAGGTCAATGACGGGAAGCCACACTTGTTTCATGCTGCCTATGATGGCGCGTTTGTCACCCTGCACATGGATGATAAGCGACTGTTGAAAGTCCCTGAAACTCGCACCATGAACACAACTGGCACATTGGGAATTAACATTGCCCGCAATAATCAGGCGACGAATTTCTCATCCGGTATCTTCGATGAGGTTGGCATGATCGGGCGCGGGCTATCGGCACGCGAAAGGCGCGACGAGTACCAAGCCTGGTCGAATCAGTTGAATGAATTGTTATTCGATAAAGACAGGGGCGATAGAGTAAAAATCTTGTATGGCGTGCAGATGCCTACGCCCGGCGATGACGGTAGTGGTTTTGCTGAATGGCCGCAGATCGTCGCCGTGCTTTCGTCGCCTCGAATAGAGAGTGAGGCGACGAGCACGGGCTACAGTGTAACGTGTCAGGATCAGGCAAAGATTCTTGCCAACGCTACGCTACAAGAGCGCATCACGCTTGTCGCCGGTGCGAATTACATCACAGGCACAAATGGAGTTCTGAGCATCGCGCAATCTTGTGGTTTCGATACTTCCGCATGGGCCGTGACTGCTACAAGTCTTCTCGCGCCTGATTCAATTGACTTTGAAGTAGGCTCAACGAAACTTGAGGCCATCAACTATTTGTTATCTCTAATCGTCTATAAGTTGATTCGCTTTTCAGGCGACGGCAATGGCATCATAGAGCCTAACAAACTTGATATTGACATCCCTCTGTCGGATACGATCTCAAGCGAGACATCGCGCCAAGTAAGTGCGGAGAATTTAACTCTTGAAATCGAGCCGCGCCAAGTGGTCAATGAAGTTATCGTTACAAATAACAATCCCGGCGTGATTCCGATTCGAGGCAGCGCGAAGAATACGAGTGCGAAAAACCGAACGAGTCAGGTTTATATGCCGCCTCTGCTTAAAGTGCTTGTAGTTGAAGCGCCGGACAATGCGACAGCCGATGCAATCGCACAGCAGGAATTGAATAACCAGACTTCCCGATGGGCGCAGAGGTTATCGGTCAATACCTTAAAGCGCCCGTTTCATGATGACAGGGATAAGATTTATTTCACTGATCCTGATTTGAAAGTTGATGGGGATTTCATAGAGGAAGGATGGGTGTTGCCTCTGAATCCCGCTGAGTTGATGCAGCATACCTTGTTAAGTGTGGTTGACGTGACGAGCTAAAGAGATGGAAAAACAGACAGAGCAAAAGAAAGCTTCTCTATCCGGGCTGCCGACTTCTAAAGGGCTTCGCAGTCTTGTGCAGGAAATTACTGAAAAGTATCTCGCGGCGCGCGGCCTGTCTGTAGTTTCAAAGGCTATCATCCCGGCCAGCTATGTTTCGGGCAATCCGCCCATACAGCAAGGCCATGAAACGAGCACAAGCTTTGGGGCGAAAACTCACAAGATAGTTGTGCCCTTTGGTCTGCTCACAACAAAGCCAACGGCTTCTGATGCCATCGTCTTCGGCTCTGATGCTGATGGCAATCGGGTAATTGTCGGCAAAGTGGTTGACGCGAATGCTGCCGTATCGGATTCGATTTCAATTGCTGCGCTCCGACCAGTCGAGCCGGGCAACACGGTTCTGCTCGCGGCTGACACAGAGCAGTCAACCACGAGCAACGCCTTTGTTGAAGTAAAGCGATTCAAGGTGAGCAGGCCGGGAAGGTATAGAGTCAAACTTGAGCTTGCGCGCAGTGGCGGCACTGCTCAAGCGGTTGTGAAAGTCCGCTTACTTGATGGCTCGCTCATAACGGCAACTTCGACGGCTTCACAAAACACGCTCACTTATCCGACTTTCGGCGCAGTGCAAAGTTTCGATATGACGATCTCAGCCGATTGGGGAAGCATTATCAGCGTGTATCTGCTGAATGATTCCGGGCCTGCTCAGACTGCATATATTAGAAACGTGCGCCTTTGCTATACGGACATTATTTCTGCCCTCGTGCCACATGATGTGATCCTGCTCGACTGAGAAAAGTTATGGCTAAAATACTCGATTTTGAACTCGTGCCGACCGTCAACGTTACTGCCACTTACGCGATGATAGGCAGAACAATTGTTGACCATTTCAATGAAGCGGTTGAAATTGAAGTGTATATCTTTATCTCGGAAGCCGCGCGCCGTCAGGATATGAGCTTGCCGCCCGAACTGCGCCGACCGTTGAAAGTTATTCCGGTCAAGCCTCCGATTCACCTCTATCAAGCATACATCGCTGACACGGCGAAACTTTTAGCCGCTGCCGGATATAAACTCATGACGGAAGTTGAAGAAGGCAGCGCGGCTAATCCCTGGGGGTTGGCGAATCTGTTTGCAGTTGCGGAGAACGTCTAATGGCTGTTGTGGCTGACTCGTATGGCAAAACGACAGCGCGGCATCACGTCATTGGCGAAGGTGCAGACGCGCTCGAAATGGACATCCTCGATGAGGTGTATGGATGGGCCGCGAAAAACTCGCTGCGCTTATTCGATATAAGAATCCAGGCGATGCGCTCAAAAGACCCGAAAGGCGCGGCGGCTGAGTACATTTGTGATTGCGTCGAAGCTTGGAACCTCACGAGCGGCGGCGTGCCAGTGCCGCTTGATGTCGAAGTGTTGAAACTTTGGAGTATGGACAGGCTGGCAAAGATCGCATTGCTGGTTTACGAGCGACAGAAAAACAGCCGCTCGCCTTTATCGGTTGATGATGCTGAAGAGGATGCGAAGAAATTGCTTGAGTGTTTATTGAAAGCCCGCGCACAGGAGTTGTTAAACGAGACTGCGAACCTGCCCGGCGACGATCATCGGCGACAGGTGGCTCGTCAAGCTGGCAGGCGCGCGGGGTTGATTAACGGAATAACGATCAAGGAACTGAATGCAGCCGTGCATTCTTTGGATGCGATGTTGAATGAGTGAATTCGCGGCCATAGATACGTTTTTCTGGCAAACCTTCACGGGTGATGCGCTGCTAAAAGAGCGCCTGACCGCTCAACAGGTCGCGCTCGGCTACGCGCCGAATGGACTGGCTTTTTATCATGACACCGCGCCGCGATCTGCGCCGTATCCATTCGTCAGTTGGTCGTTCATTTCGGCGCTCGCAAATCACGGCCATAGGTGGGTTGGTTGCTGTTATCTCAACGGGGCAAACTGCGCATGGACTTATCTTCGATTCTCCGTTGCGGTCTGGACTAGGGCGGGAAACTCTGAATCCATCTCGTCAATATTCAGCAGGTTTGATGATTTACTGATGATTAAAAGCGAGGTTCGCAACGAGCATGGGGTTATAATAGACTGCTTCAGAAAATCACCCTACGAGCGCGTCATTACGGAAGTTGGTCAAGTCTATCACACGCTCGGCGGGTTCTGGGATATTCGAGTGTCAGGAAGGGATTGAATGAAAAGACCGGCAAAAGGCGGGGGCAACCGCAAACATACAACAGGGAATCTACTCGCTGCTATTTCGGCTGCATGGGAGCGTTGCATTGAAGCCGTGAGAGCAGGCGATAAAGAGACTTATTTGCGCTCGCTCGCATGGTGCGCCAAAGTAATCACGCTATGCAGCAACTCGCGCGTTAGGCTATCTGAGGAAGTCGCAAAGGCCAGCGAGCGCGGCATTGACTGGAGCAAGGAAATAATACCGCTTTCAGAGCGCGACGAACTGATGTTGATTAATGACTCATACATCCAAGTGCGGGCGCTGATCGCTGGCATTCAACGCGCAGCCTCCGATTACATGGCCCGCTTCCCTGATGCGACCGCTAACGAAACGAGCGCCGCGCTGTCTAAAGATCAAGCTTTCAAGATGACGATGGCGCAGATAACCGCTCTTTGTACTGCTCAGAATGCCCTCACTGACTTCTCGGCTTGGCTTGAGACTGACGCGAGCGCCGCCTGGCTCAAATCTGCAATGGATAAGATAGGCGAACCGGAAGGCCCGAAAGCGACTTGAGATCGCGTTTATTTGCCCGTAGCGGCGTTTTCAGTTTCGGCGACTCGCACATCAAACCGACCTGTCCCGGCTTAAAATAGCCCTATCAGCGAGTCGCGGCGATATATCGTAGAATTCGAGGCGCACATTTGCCCGCTGTGAAGCTTTTAGAGGCGAGTTGATGCAGTTAGACCTGCCTTTTGCACTTGAAAAAAAGAAGCCAGCAAAGAACGCCCGGCGCTCTCGGCTGGCCTCAGTTCGTCACCACAACGAATAAATTATGATTGCAAATGTGGGCCTGCTCGCATCAGGCCCGGATTGATTCACTTTCGCCTGGCGACTTTTATCAAATCGTCAAGCCTGGTCGGAGTCGCAATGGTCAACGCGAGTGCCGCCAAATATACCCGCTTCAAAAAAATCATAAGCTTCTCGTGATAAGGATTCGGCGGCGTTGGCCGGGTGCGCTCTCGCTTGAGTGTTGCATACTTCTCTTTTACTTTACTGCTCACCCATTCGAGTTCGCTTAAAAGGTTATCGGCTTTTCGCTGATCGCACGGCGCGCAACATACTGCTAGATTGTTGTCTGCGTTCGTGCCGCCGCGACTGCGCGGAATGATATGATCGAGCACGATAAGGTTTGCTGCCAAGATCGCATCACACAAATAGCATTCGCCTTTGTCGCGCTCGATTATCATATCTCGCTTTGTGCGCGCCGTGCATCCGGTCGCGCTCGTCATTTTGGCCGCTCGTTCCTGATGCTTTGCATGTACTTATAGCATTTGTCTATTGCTTCATCGCTCGCATCGTAGAGCGCCAGCATCACATCAACTACTAACTTGCTCTTGCTCGGCTTCTCTTCGCCGCTGGCTGTCGTGATGGTTGGATTCTTTACGGCAAGAGATTTGAGCTTGATAAATCTAATGCACATATTGAAGCACTCAACCAGATCGTCAAAGGAAAGCTCCGAGCCGAGAATCATGCGGGCAAGTTCTTCGTCTATGTTGTGCCTGCTCGCTGTGATTTCTACCGTTGGCGAGTCGGCGATATGTGCGCGCTTGTTTCTTCCCTGCTCAAGATTCAACAGCTTTCCGGGTTTGCGCGTCCGTCGCTCGCGGCTTCGTTTGATGTGGCTATATTTGAAAGCTAAGGCGACTCTTTTCATGATTGAGCCTCCTTTTTGCTGTCCTCATGCCTTTGGGCTATTGCCTTCAGTTGCTCATGCATCTGATCTGCTATCATCTCTTGAGTTGAAGTTACTACGCCCCACCCTAACGGCATGGTGTGACAGGTTTCGGCGGTCACTGTGATTTGTAGATAGATCAATTCCATAGCTTCCAAGACTTCGCCCGCGAGCGCGCAGCCTTCGGCGGTGTCTACATCAATCAGGTCGTCTAAGAGCTTACGAAATCTTTCAACGGCGAGCCTTAGAGTGACCAATGATGGTACTGTGCCTTTGCGGACGATGATTGTTGCGTCTTGTGGCTCAATGATCGTCGGAGGCTTCAAGAATGCCTCCTGCTCTTGCGCCTTTTTCTTGCTTGATGTTCTCATGCTATTGCCTTTCGTGTGCGCTTCGGTGTGCGCGGAAGTGGGCAGAGCCATTGCTTGAACAGGCGCGGCTCTGCCCTGCCGTTTTTGAGATCCAAAAATTATGCGGCGTGCTTCCAATTGAAAGGCGGCGCGTGGGTGGGTGAGCATATCAAAACGCGCTCGGTGATTGTGCGCGTTAGGCTCCACACGCGAGGCTTGACGGTTGAAAAGATGAGTCGCTTTGCGATGAAGCAAAGGCGGAAAGTTAGAATTGCTTTCTTGAGCCTGTGAACCGTGACGATGATTTTCTTTCGTTCGGTTTGTTGAATCTCTCTTGCTGTCTCTCTGTATTCGGGGATTGAGTCGAATAAGGGCGATTGAATAACCGGCGCGATTGCCCGGCGTGCCTCGTCAATGTTGCCGGTGGCCGCATACTCAACGGCCAAACTGTTCAACACGTCAAAGTAGAGGCGCAGGTTGAAGTTTCTGAATCTGCGCGCCAGTGGATAGAGGCGTTCTAACTGCTCAATGCTTCGCGTGTGATCGCCGTCGAGCGAGTGAAGCAACGCGATAGCGCGAGCGGTTTCAATTCGCGTATAGTAATCGGTTCCGTCGAGTGCTAGAGCGCGGCTGTAGAATTCCGCTTCTTTTTCTACCCTTCCCTTATACCCTTCAACCGCTCCGAGTGATAGAATTGCTCTTGCTCTGAATCGCGTCGGCGCAAACTCTGCGGCCTGCTCAAATAGCACTTTCGCCCGGTCAAGATCGCCGCGCCCTTGATTCTCTACAGCAAGCCCTTGATAGTAGGCCGCAACAAATTCATAGCCTCTGACTGATCTTAATTCCTGGCTTAATAGTTTAAGGCTGGTGGACTGCCTCAGATTATAAGCAACGTCGGCCAGTTGAATGATTCGGCTGGCAAGTAAATCACTATGAATCGAGGATGAAATGAAGAAACTTAAACTGTTCTGCGCGGGGCTGATTATGGCCCTGTGCGTGTCAATAACGGTGATGGCTGGACACACGAGGCCCGGAGGCGTGGCCTGTAGTGATGTAGATTGCGTGACGTGCTTTGATTCGTCATGCCCGGATTTGAATTCAACCGCTCCCGACAAGGGCAAAAGCGAAAATGGGCGCACCTCTCCCGGCGCTGCCGAATCGCTCACGCCTGAGTTGATGCTGTTCGCTCTTGCCTTGCTCATTGTGTTCAAGCTCCGTTCGTAAGGATGGACTAGAAAGGCGAGCCGCTAACCGTCAAGCCTCGCGGCCCGCTTCCCGCTACGAGCTGGCAACTTGCGCCAGTCCTTCACGCTCGCCTGATCGCTGCCTTTCGACTAACAACTTCTCACTGCCTGCGCTGCGCGATTCGTTGCCACACACAAAGCCATCCATGTGATTTTTCTTTGCGCGCTCGTGGTCAAAGTATGCGGCGGCTTCTCCGCATACCGCGCAAACGATATTCAACTCGGCTGCCGTTTTTGGCATCCTGTAGACGTGCGGCGCGGTTGCGCGTTTTGACTTGCTTCCCTTCCCTTTTTGGGCTGGCTTTCGTTTGGTCGCTTGCTTCTTTGGCATGGCTTTCTCCTGTGATCGGCGCAGACCGGGCCGCGCGTGGATGAATAAAAAGCGCGTGCGCCGCATTCAACGCACGTCAATTTCAATTGCTGAATCATTCGCGCGGCTGCGCTCTGCTTTGTTCGCATGGTTACACTCCGTTAAACTTGTTGGCTCGCTTCATTTCGATGGCAATTGCGCTAAGGGATACACTCTCAGGTCAGACCCTAGTTGACCTGGATATTGCGACCTGATGAAGCGAGCCAAGCTTTGTTGGCCCTGCCCTACTTCGGCGGCGTTGCTCGATAATCTGCTGCGGCCTTATAGGAAGGGCCAAACTTGTTATCCCACTATTTCAAAATAAACCGTGTCCGTGCCGGGTAGTGGATGGTCAATGAATAGGTGCTTGAATCGGTTCGCTTGATTGCCGTATACGCGAGTGCGATAGGCTCGCATCTCGTTCTTCAGGTCGTTCAAATCAAGCTCGCCATTCAAAGCGGCCAGCGCCATCTCTTGCTTTAATTCTTCGCGTATATCGAAAGGCGTATGTGAAGGGATGGCGGCATTCAAGAAGTCGAGCAGATCATCACCCTTCGCTTGTGCGGCTTCCTGTCGTTGCTGTCTCTGCTCTGTGGATAGCTCAGGCTTGTGCGGCTGTCGTTTCTGTTTTTGTGTTGTAGGTTTTTTAACTCTATCAGGCTTGCTAACTTCAT
>DATEKX010000591.1:0-6163 GCA_035277165.1 Blastocatellia bacterium
CCGACAGGCGATGAGCGATCATGGTCTTACGACCATTCGGGCAGGGACAAGCCCTGCCCCTACCATGCCTGTCAACCAACTTTGTTACTGCCGTGATGTTAAATGGATTCATTTTCGTCCAGTTGAAACAGGTCGTGTACGACCGTGACGGCACGCTCTGCGTCGCGGTCGCTCACAGCGCAACTGATGCGAATCTCTGATGACGAGATCATTTTGATGTTGACGCCTTCCTGCCCAAGCGCCTGAAACATTCGAGCGGCAACGTCGGGCTGATCCATCAAGCTCGCGCCGATGATGCTCACTTTCGCAACGTCTTCATCTGCGAGCACGCCCTCGGCTCCGACGCGTGTGGCGACTTCTTCCAGCGCCGCGCGCGCGGTGTCGAGGTCTCCGCGTTTGATGGTGAATGTTATGTCATTGACCGCGCGGTCTTGATGAAACGCCTGAATTATCATGTCAACGCTGATGTTGCGCTCGGCCAGCGCGCCGAATATTTCGCCCGCGACGCCCGGTTTGTCAGGCACTTTCAAGATTGCCAATCGCGCTTGATCGCGATCAACTGTTACGCCGCTAACCGGCCTGTAGATTTCCATCTCGCCTGCTCCTCGTAAAATCGTTCCTTCGTGGTCGGGGTCGAAAGTATTTCGCACTCTCAGCGGCAGCTTGTGTTTGCGCGCAAGCTCGACGGCGCGCGGGTGCAATACCTGAGCGCCGACGCGCGCCATCTCAAGCATCTCTTCGTAAGAAACTTCTTTCAACAATCGCGCAGAGCTAATGATGTTAGGGTCTGCCGTGTAGACTCCGCTCACGTCCGTGAAGATGTCGCACACTCGCGCGCCGAGCGCAGCCGCGAGCGCGACTGCCGTCGTGTCTGAGCCGCCTCGCCCAAGCGTAGTCGTGTCGCCTTCGGGTGTCGTCCCTTGAAAGCCTGCCGCGACGACTACCTGTCCTTCATCCAGATGGCGGCGAATGCGTTCAGTCTTTATGTCAACGATCCGCGCCGTTGTATGAACGCTTTCGGTGATGATGCCAAGCTGTGCGCCGGTCATCGAAACGGCGCGCACACCTTTTTGATTGAGCGCCATCGCAACCAGCGCGATTGAAATCTGTTCGCCCGTAGCAAGCAGCGCATCGTATTCGCGGCGATTGGGCGCATCGCTCGCTTGACGAGCGAGTTTGACAAGATAATCAGTCGTGTCGCCCATCGCCGATACGACCACGACTATCGGGTCACGCTCGGCTGCGCGGGCAACTATGCCCGCGACGTTTTTAATTCGCGCGATGGATTTGACTGATGTGCCGCCGAATTTCTGGACAATCATGTTTTATTCAAACACGCGCAGGACAATGCCGACCTGCCGGGTTTTCGCTTGCGCTTCGATCTCTTTGATGGCGCGCGCAAGGCTCCGCTCGCGTGTGCGATGCGTCAACAAGACTATGGTCGCAACGCCTTCTTCTGTAACGCCGCGCTGCAATAAACTGTGAACGCTTACGGCATGGCCTCCGAGCGCGTGGCCTATATTGCCGATAACGCCGGGTGTGTCTTCTGTTTCGAGCCGGATGTAAAACGCGTTCTCGCTGTCTTCAACTGAACAGAGCGCCATCTCGCCGGAATCAATAACGGGTTGAAAGTATGGCGCAAAATCGGGCAATCTGAGCGCGCTTGCGAGATTGATCAAATCCCCCACGACAGCGCTTGCCGTAGGCATCTGGCCCGCGCCCGGCCCGACCAGCATCACTTCGCCGACCGCGTGCCCGCTGATGAATATCGCGTTGCTGGCTCCTTCGACGGATGCCAGCAGATGATGACTGGGCACCAGCATCGGATGCGCGCGAACATCAAGACAGCCCGCGCCGCGCCGCGCCATTCCTATCAGCTTGATGCGATAGCCGAACTCGCGCGCCATCGCTATGTCGAAATCGGTGATCTTCGTTATGCCCTGTCGATAGACTCCATCCGTGTCAACGAACCTGCCAAACGCGAGCGATGCCAGTATGGTTATCTTGTAGGCGACATCGAACGCTTCAACATCGTTTGTCGGATCGGCCTCTGCGAATCCGAGCCTTTGCGCATCCCGCAAAGCTTCTTCAAAGCTCTGCCCGCGCTCTTGCATCGCTGTCAAAATATAATTCGTTGTGCCGTTGAGAATGCCCGCGACGCTTGAAATTTCGTTGGCCTGCAATCCGCGCTGGATGGTCGAAATCAGCGGAATGCCGCCGCCCACAGCCGCTTCAAAAAGCACCGTCACATTATGGCGGTGCGCCAGTTCAAATATCTCCGAGCCGTGTTTTGCGATGACTTCTTTGTTCGCCGTGACTATATGTTTGCCCTGCGTGATTGCGCTCTTTATAAGTTCGTAAGCGGGCGTCACTCCTCCCGCGACTTCGATCAGGATTTCGACTTCCGGGTCGTTGACCAGATCAAACGGCTGGTCTGTGACGCGAATCGAAGAAAGCTCGACATTGCGCTTTCTGGTCATATCGCGAACGGCGACCCATTTCACTCGAAAACGCGGGTCGTCTTGCAACAGTTTGATTACGCCTGTGCCAACCGTACCGAGGCCAAGCACGCCAACGGTTATTCTTGCCATACACTTTCCTCACTGGGGATAGGTCAGGGTAGCCGATAAGCGCGAATCGCGCAACAGGCTTTCGATTTTGACAACTCCGGTTGCCGCGCCTAGAATGTGTCTCGATTCAATATGGGGAAGGGGATGCGGATTTCAAAGGTCTATACGCGCACAGGCGACGGCGGGCAGACTGCTCTGGTCGGCGGCGAGCGCGTCAGCAAATCGAGCCTTCGCGTAGATGCTTACGGCGAAGTGGACGAGTTGAATTCCGCAATTGGACTTGCGCGCGCGCGGCTCAGTGATTCGGAAATTGATGAAGTCCTGAGCTTGATTCAAAACGATCTGTTCACGTTGGGCGCTGATCTTGCAAGCCCGACTGGTATTGAAGTGCCGCGCATTAATGAGTCGTTTGTTAAGACTCTCGAAGATTTCTCTGATAAATTTCTGAAACAACTTGAGCCTTTGAAAGAGTTCATATTACCGGGTGGCGGCGAATCCGGCGCAACTCTGCACCTTGCGCGCACAATTGCTCGTCGCGCAGAACGCCGCACGGTGGCGCTCGCGGAAGCCGAAGAGTTGAACGATCAAACAATCGTATACTTGAATCGATTGTCTGATCTTTTGTTCATACTGGCGAGGCTGGCTAATCACCGCGCGGGTGTGCCTGAGAAGATGACCGATTTCAGCAAGAGGAGCAAAAAGTAGTGAGTAATGAGTTGGTTTAAGAAAAAAGATAAAGATAAACCGAAATCGCCTGACCCGAGCGAGGAACGCACAGTTCGCACCGAAGGGCTGTTTGTGAAATGCCCCGGCTGCGAGCAGATGCTATTCAAACGCGAGGTCGAAGCCAATCTCAACGTCTGCCCTAAGTGCGATTATCACAATCGCATCAAAGCTGCCGAAAGGTTGAGGCTGACGCTTGATGACGAAGAATGGACAGAACATGATTCCGGGCTTTCTTCGACAGACCCGCTGCATTTTGTTGACACGAAGAGCTACCGCGACCGGCTCGGCAGTATGCAAAAGAACACGGGTTTGCTCGATGCGTTGATCACTGCTGAAGGCAAAGTGGGCGGGCATCCGTCAATCGTTTGCGCGATGGAGTTGTCGTTCGTAGGCGGTTCGCTCGGCGCGGTCGTGGGCGAAAAGATCGCTCGCGCCATTGAGCGCGCGATTGAATCTCGCTCGTCGCTGATTATATTTTCGGCTTCGGGCGGAGCGCGAATGCAGGAGGGCGCGATCTCTTTGATGCAGATGGCGAAAATTTCCGCAGCGCTCGCGCGGTTGGATGAAGCGAGATTGCCATTCATCTCTGTTCTGACCGACCCGACCACAGGAGGCGTGACGGCAAGCTATGCGATGTTGGGCGATTTGAACATAGCCGAACCCGGCGCGCAGATAGGTTTTGCGGGGCCACGCGTGATCGAACAGACCATCAGGCAAAAATTGCCCGAAGGTTTTCAGCGAGCGGAGTTCCTGTTGCAACACGGCATGCTGGACGCGGTTGTTGCGCGCAAAGATATAAAAGATTTTCTGGTAAATTCGCTCGATTTCATGTCTTACAATGGGAAGAAGATGCCTTAATGCAAGCTGACACCTTGCGTTGCTCTTGCCGCTTTCATCGATGGATTATAAGCAATCGTTAAGCTACCTATATAGCCTCGGCCACGAAGTCCTTGCCGCAAAGTTCGGACTTGAAAACATTCAAACGCTGCTCGAAAGGCTGAGACATCCCGAACATGCGTTCAAATCGATAATAGTCGCGGGCACTAATGGCAAAGGCTCCGTATCTGCGATGGTCGAATCAATCGCGCGAGCAGCAGGCCATCGAACAGCGCTTTACACATCGCCGCATCTCGTCCGCATCGAAGAGCGCATTCGCGTGCTCGGCCAGGAGATTTCAGAAACCGATTTCGCGCGCATCGCAACAAACGTTCGCGCCGCGAGCGAAGCGCTTATGGCAGAGGGCAGGCTTGCCGCGCCTCCGACATACTTCGAGCAGGTGACGGCCATCGCTTTGGTTTACTTTTACGAGCGAGGCGTTGAGCTTGCGGTGCTTGAAGTCGGGCTGGGCGGGCGGCTCGATTCTACCAACGCGGTAGATCGAATTCTTTCAATCGTGTCTTCGATTGATTTCGATCATCAATACATTCTCGGCGATACGATAGCTGAGATAGCCGCCGAGAAAGCAGCCATCATCAAGCAGGGCGCTCGCGTCGTGATCGGGCGGCAGAAATATGAACAGGCGAGCGAAGTATTGATGCGCCGCTGCATCGAAGTGAGCGTGCCGCCGGTTTTCGCCAATCAGCCATCTTACATAGGCGTAAATGATCTTGGCCGGATGTGTTTCGATTACGAATCAACGCAGACAAATTACAGCCGCGTGGTGCTGGGCCTCAGAGGTCGGCATCAGGCGGAAAACGCCGCATCGGCAATCGAGGCGGCAGAGATTCTCAACGAGATAGGGTTTGCCATTCCGCGCGAGGCAATAATTCGCGGACTGCGCGAAGTAAGCTGGCCGGGGCGTTTGGAGTTTATCGAAGATCGCCCATCGCTGCTTCTCGACGGAGCGCACAATCCTGCGGGCGCGCAAGCGTTGAGAGCCTATCTGGATGAATTCTGGCGCGGCCCTCTCACGCTCATATTCGGCGCGATGGGCGATAAAGATATTGACGCGATGGCCGCCGCTTTGTTCGGCGCAGCGAAAACGATTGTGCTGACTCGCGTGGGCGACGGTCGCTCTGCCAGTAATGCGCGATTGGGCAAGCCCGCGCTCTCATCATCAAGCAATATCATATTCACAGAGACTGTCAGGCAGGCGCTTTCATGGGCACGCAGCATCACGCCTCTGGAAGGGCTGATTTGCATAGCCGGTTCTTTGTATCTGGTAGGCGAAGTCAAACGCCTGCTCGAAGAAGAAGACCAGCAGACTTCAGTTATGTAAGCCACGATTCGTGTTTATTCGTATAAATTCGTGCAATTCGTGGCTCAGAGACTTGCAATCGAAATGACTCACGAACTGATAAAACGCGATTACATTCATCAAGGCAAAGTTCTCAGCCTCTCGATAAGCCGCTATCAATCGGCGCATAGCGGAGAGGTTGATATAGAAGTCGTTCATCACAACGGAGGCGCGGGCGCGCTACCGCTGTTTGATGACGGCACAGTTGCGCTCGTTCGGCAGTGGCGTTATCCGCTCAATCGCTACTCGCTCGAAATAGCTGCGGGCAGAATCGAGCAGGGCCACACGCCGGAACAGACCGCCGCGCGCGAGCTTGAAGAAGAACTCGGCTATCGCGCGCGTGAGTTTCATAAGATCAGCGAGTTTCAGGTCGCGCCGGGTTATTGCGAAGAGAGGTTGTTCGTTTATCTTGCAACAGGGCTTGAGCCGTCTGCGCAAAATCTTGATGATGATGAAGAGATCGAAGTCGTGCATATGTCATTCGACGACGCGCTTGCGCTCGTCGATTCAGGCGAGATTGATGATGTGAAATCAATCGTCGCGCTTTTGCTTGCGAAGGCGTTCGTTGAACGATACAGGCAAGGTCAAAAAATAGATTGAGCAAGCCGAAGACGATACTGATTTACTTGTG
>DATEKX010000592.1:0-2144 GCA_035277165.1 Blastocatellia bacterium
ATTACTCGAAGGCGCTGTTGGAATACGCGCGCTCGCACGCGTTGTATAACTACGTGATTGATCGCTTCGGCAGAGTCTATCGCATAGTGCGCGACGAAGACGCGGCCAATCACGCGGGCAATTCCGTTTGGAGCGACGGCCAGTTCGCTTACGTAAATCTGAGCGCAAGTTTTATAGGCATCTGTTTTGAAGGCCAATCGAAACGAGGCCGAAGCATCGGCGCTGACGGTATCAACGAAGCGCAGATTTACGCCGCACGAGTGTTGACGGCAGTATTGCGCTCGAAGTATGCGATTGCTGATGCGAACTGTGTGACGCACGGGCTTGTCAGCGTGAATCCATCGAATCATCTGGTAGGTTATCACACAGACTGGGTGGCGGCTTTTCCGTTTGACGCGCTCGGTTTGAGCAACAAGTACGAATCAGAATTAACGGCCATCTCGCGTTTCGGATTCGGCTACGACGCGGCTTACATAACGGCGGCGGGCGGGAAAAGATGGGCGGGACTAGATAAATCCGACGCCGCAGTGAGAGAAACAGCGAAGGCTAACAATCTCTCGGTCGAAGAAGAGCGGCGCGAAATGTCAGACGTTTTTGAGCGACTCGTTTCAAAGCAACGACAACTGGAAAAAGTGATGGGTGACGAGTGATGAGCAAGACGAACAAAATTCATTCTCTCTACTCGTCGCTGTGGTTATGAATAAGTCCGACCTCATACGAGAAGCGGCGCGACGCAGTGGGCTGACCAGACGCGAGTCGGCGCGTGGCGTTTGTGCTGCGCTTGAGATAATCAAGCGCGAGTTGGGAACGCGCAGCAGTGTTAATATACGCGGGCTGGGACACTTGCAGTTGAAGCCAAAAAGAATTGGATTTACGCCCGGTGCACCCCCGATTCCCATTCCGGCAGGCAAATCTGTGAGATTGAAAGCAACACGCAAGGCTGTCGCGAGTTTGAATACCGAGCCCCTCAAGCTCGATAAAATCGAAACCAAATCTGGAGGAACTATGGATAAGAAACACGAAAAAGAGACTCAACACACAGAGGCCGCCGCAAATGAGGGCTCGGCCCTGGGACTCGACATCGGCACAAGCCGACTGGTGCTTGCCAGCGGCACGGCAGATCACGTTAAAGCAAAAGCGGAGTTGAATGCGTTCATCACCATTCCTTACTCAAAGTTTACCGAAAGCATTCTCAAGCAGAACAAGGTGACTTATCAGCTCAACGGCGGTCAATCATTGCAAGTCTACGGCAACGAAGCTGCGCGCTTTGCCAACGTCTTCAACACGGAAGTGCGAAGACCGATGATGGGCGGCACGCTCAATCCGACCGAAGAGTATTCGCTTTCCGTCATGCACGCCATCATTCAGCAACTCGTTCGCAAAACCAAAAACGGCGAAACGCTGCGCTTCAGCGTGCCGGGCGCGCTGCGCGACGGAGGCTCGCCCGACCTCGTCTATCACGAAGCGATGCTGCGCGACCTGCTCACCGCGATGGGCTACAACGCGAAAGGAATCAACGAAGGAATTGCCGTGGTGTTTGCCGAGCTTGAGCGCGAAAACTTCAGCGGCATAGGCATAAGCTGCGGCGGCGGCATGTGCAACGTCGCGCTCGCGTTCATGTCCATTCCCGTGATGACGTACGCCATAAACAAGGCGGGCGATTACATTGATCGCAACGTCGGTCACGTGACGGGCGAGATGGCCACGCGCATTCGGACGATCAAGGAAGATAGTTTAGATTTGTCGCGCGCGCCGCAGAACAAATACGAAAGCGCGCTTCACGTCTATTACGATGATGTGATCTTGTCGCTGGTCGAATCGCTTCGCGGCGCTCTGGCCGAGGCTAAGAATATGCCGAAAGTTGACAAGCCCATCCCGATAGTTTTGAGCGGCGGAACGGCAAAACCGAAAGGGTTTTTGGACAAGTTCCGCCAGTCAATCGAGCGCGACGGATTCCCGCTTGAAATATCGGAAATACGCATGGCCTCAGACCCGCTGACGGCCACTGCGCGCGGCTGCCTCATCGCGGCGATGTACGATGCGTAATTAGTTCTCGTAAAGAAGAAGCAGTTCACCGCAGCGGACGCGGAAGAAAGGATGAAAGCGGAATTAAGAATTTCTATCAATTCATCATTCATAATTCC
>DATEKX010000593.1:0-4374 GCA_035277165.1 Blastocatellia bacterium
GAGGCTATTTTTTTCGTAGTCAATATCTTCGGTTCGGGCCAATGTCGGCAATGAACTCTCCATAGATGCTCATCGCAACATTCGGTTGAGCGACCATCAGAGAACGTGACTTTATAAATCTGTTTAATGCCTTGCGGATACACCTCCAGGACAGTTGAGGGGCGGCCATCAACCGAAGCCAGATCGTCGCCAGCTTCGATTTCGCCCATGCTTTGCCAGCCGTCGCACGTAAGCACTTTCGCGCTGAGCGGTTGCGCCTTGCCCATTGACGGGCGTGCGGCAACGATGATCAAGTCCTGGCGCTGAAGGCCGGATGTCATCTGGTCGAAATCCGTAAACCCCGTTGGCACGCCAGTGATCATCTCAGGTCGACCGGCCATCTGCTCAATCTGTTCGAGTCGGCGCTGGGCCACTTCGCCGATGTATTGAAAACCCTGTCGCACGCGGTCTTCGGCTATCTGGAAGATCATCTGCTCTGCGCGGTCAATGATGATGTCGGGGTCGTCTTCTTCATCAAAGCAGTTTGCGATTATCTGATTTGAAGCGGTGATGAGTTTGCGCAGTTGGGCTTTCGATTTAACTATCTTCGCATAGTGCTCGATTGTATCCGTGCGCGGCACGCCGTCAATCAGCGATGCGATATAGGTCGCGCCGCCTATCTGCTCGAACTCAGCCGCGCGCCGCAGTTCATCGCTGAGAGTAATCAGGTCAATAGGCGAACCGCGTTCCGTAAGCCCTACCATCTTGTCGAAGATGCGGCGATGAGAATCCAGGAAGAAGTCTTCGCGGCGCAGCAATTCTATCGCCTGATTGCAGACTGTATTGTCCAGAAGTATCGCGCCCAGTATCGAGCGCTCGGCTTCGACATTCGAGGGAAGCCCTTTCTCGAAAAAAGGATCGCTTGAGGCTGGCCGCGTCATAATATGGATTCCAATTGTTTACGGAAGGCTATCGAACCGAATTGACGACACCAAAGAAAGAAAAGGCGAAACGGCTGCGCCCTCAGCCGTTTCGCGCGTGATGATAACAAAAACAGTAGTCAGTAGCCAGCCATCAGTTGACGAAATTTTTGAGCTGCTGATTGCCGACCACCGCCCTGATTATTCTTCAGCAGATTCGGCTTCGGCGGCGGCGACAAACTCTGTGCCCGCCTCTGCGTTTGATTCTTCGGCTGCGGCTTCTGTTGATTCTTCAGCGGCGCTGGAACTGGCTTCCACAGCCGATTCCGTGTCAGCAGCCACCGGTTGAACAGGCTCATCTACCGCCCCTTCTTTGCGCACTTTCACTTTGATCGTTGGTACAACGTCGCGGTGAAGCTTGATAGTCACATCATAGTCGCCGACTTCTTTGATGTGATCGCGCAAGCTGATCTTCCGGCGCTCGACCGTGTAGCCGAGTTTCTTTAGCTCTTCAAGTATGTCGAGCGCGGTCACAGATCCGTAAAGCAGCCCGTGCTCGCCAACGCGGCGCTCGAAACGCAACTCAAGCCCGTCCAGTTTTGCAGACTCGCCCTGCGCGCTCGTTCGTTCGCGATCTTCGCGTTTAGCCAGCACTCGGCGCTGTTCTTCGATCATGCGTTTGTTGCCTGCGGTGGCCTCAATCGCCAGTCCCTGCGGGAGCAGGTAGTTCCGCCCATAGCCCGAGCGCACGCGCACGACCTGCCCGCGATGTCCAAGATTGTCTACATCCTCTTTGAGTAATACATCCATGTGTGCCATTGATAAATCCTCACTAACAAAGTCTGCCGGGTCTTGCGAGTCTACCGACTCTGTAGACTCGCAAGACTCTAATTAGTCTGTCGCGAATGGCAAAAAAGCGGCATTGCGCGCGCGCTTGATTGCCGTTGCAAGCATGCGCTGATGCGGTGCGCAGGTGCCCGATATTCGACGAGGCAGAATCTTGCCGCGCTCCGGTATGTAGCCGCCTAACATTCGCGAGTCCTTGTAATCTATGTAATCCACTTTGTCCGCGCAGAATTTGCACGACTTGCGCGCGCGCACGAAGCGACGACCGCCCTGTCGCCCGCCTTTGTCTTCGCGCCGACCTTGATCTCTGTTGTCACTGCTCATTACTCTTCATCCTCCTCTTCGTCATCGTCCCCTATCGGAAGCACAGGTTCAGCGCGCCGACGGCCTCGCTGGCTGCCGCCGCCTGCTGCTGCGTGCGCCTGACGGCGAGCGCGAAACTTTTCGGCGCGTTTTAAGTCTTCGTCTATGCGAATGGTGATGTAGCGGATGACCGCATCCGTCACGCGCATGCGGCGTTCGACTTCGGCAATCTCCGAGCCTGTGCCTTCGACGGTTATCACTACGTAGTAGCCTTCGTTGAATTTCCCGATGGGGTAGGCGAGGCGGCGGCGGCCTATGCGATCAACCTTCGCGATCGTAGCGCCCTGGTTGGTTATTACGTCACTTATCTGAGTGATAAGCGCATCGGTGTCGCTCTCTTCCGTGTTGGGAGCGACAATAAACAATACTTCATAAACTCTCATCCTAAGAGTCATCCTCCTTTTGGATTATACTTCGCAAGCGTTCACTGGAACGCTACGGTTAAGCCCTGACCTTTTGATCAGAGCAAGGAGATTCACTATAGAACCTCTTGAGAAAGAACATTGTCAGAGTTTGGAAATTTGAGATTTGAAATCTCATGCTTCTGAACTCTGCTTTACGCGCTCGTTAAAGAGCGACATCGCCCGCTCGACGCCTTCGATAAGTATCGCCTCAACGGCATCGGCTGCGCGGTCAAGCATAAGATCAAGCGCCTCGCGGTCGCGCTTGGGTATGGGCGAAAGCACAAAACTTGAAAGATCGCTGACCGGATGATCCGGCTTTACGCCCAATCGCACGCGCGGAAACTCTTGAGAGCCAATCCGCTCGATAATGGACTTCAACCCTTTTTGCCCGCCCGCGCTGCCCCGCCCGCGAACGCGAATCATGCCGAATGGCAACGCCGCTTCGTCGGATGCGACAATCAGGTTTGCCGCATCTCCCTCGCCGTAGCGTTCAAGCAATGGGCGAACAGAACCGCCGCTCAGATTCATATACGTCTGCGGCTTCACGAGCAAGACGCGCACGCTCGCCAAAGTCACCTCCGCGACTTTAGCATTCGACTCGTCGCGGAATCGCTTGAAGCCTGCGCGCTCACTCAATCTATCAATGAGCATGAATCCGAGATTGTGGCGAGTCGCTTCGTACTCTCGCCCCGGATTACCAAGACCGACTATCAGCTTCATAACAGTAGTCGGCAGTCAGTAAGAGAAAATCTGAAATTTCAGATTCTCTAATCCGACCCCTACTCGTCCTCAGTCTTGCCCTTCTTGATGACTTCCGGCTCGCCGCCAGCCGCAGCTTCGGCCTCGGCCTCAGCAGGCGCGGCTTCTTCAACCATGCGCGGAGCCAGCACGCCAGCAATAATCTGATGTTCATCGGCAATAACCTTGATCTTCTCGCGATCATAAACCAGGTCTGCAACTGTCAGGTGGTCGCCTATGTGAAGGTTCGATACGTCCACTTGCAGATGCTCAGGGATATCGCCGGGCAAGCACTCAACTTCGATTTCGCGCATCTGTAGATCGAGTATTCCGCCTTCGAGCTTCACGCCGACAGGCTCGCCCACGGGCTCTATCGCTACTTCTACGCGCGTGACTTCGGTCATCGAGAGCCGCAGCAAATCTGCGTGCAGCAGGCGGCCCTTCACCGGGTCAACCTGCCAGTCCTTGATGATTACGGTTGCAGGCTCGCCGTCACCGTTTGGCAAAGCGAGCTTGAATATCGTGTTGTGCCCTGTGTCCGAACGCAGTATGTTGGCGATCTCTTTCGCGTTGATAGCGACTGCTGCCGCATCTTTGCCTTCGCCATAAACGGCTATGGGGATCATGCCCTGCTTGCGCAGGCGACGGGCTTCGCTTTTTCCGAACCCCTCGCGTGTGGCTGCATTGATTGTTATGTCTTTAATCATACCTAACCGCTCCTCAAATTAAGCCTTTGATTCAATGAATCAATCAAATAAATAGTTTACTCACAGATGTCTCGTCGTGAATAGACAAAATAGCTTCGGCCAGAAGCTTTGCCACGCTCAAGCATTTTATCTTTGGGCAGCGGCAAGCGTTCTCGGTCGGAATAGTGTTAGTCACGACCACTTCTCTAAGCGGCGAAGCCTGGATTCTCTCGACGGCTGGCCCGCTCAATACAGCGTGCGTGGCCGACGCAAGCACCGCATCCGCGCCCTTAGCATCAAGCGCCTCGGCGGCCTTCACGAGCGTTCCGGCTGTGTCAATCATATCGTCTATGATTAACGCCGTGCGCCCTTTGACCTCGCCGACAACGTGAAGCACTTCCACTTCGCCAAGCCTTTCGTAATCGCGCCGCTTGTCTA
>DATEKX010000594.1:0-4866 GCA_035277165.1 Blastocatellia bacterium
CGCCGCCGTGTCCTCCGCCTCCGAGATGAATCTTGAACAGCAGCGGGTTGTGATCGGTCTTCATCGCGCGCAGCTTTGCGACGTATTTCGCAGGCTCCCAGTACATCACCTGACTGTCGTTGAACGAAGTCCTGACGAGGATCGTTGGATAAGCTTTGGCAGCGATGTTGTCATAAGGCGAATACGATTTCATGTACTCGTAGTCGGATTTGTTTTTCGGGTTGCCCCACTCTTGAAACTCGCCCACCGTCAGCGGCAGCGATTCATCAAGCATCGTGTTGATGACATCCGTGAATGGAACCTGCACGACTGCGACCTTGAACAGGTCCGGGCGCATATTGAGGACTGCGCCCATCAACAATCCGCCCGCGCTTCCGCCTGTGATGACCAGACGATCACTCGACGTGTATTTCTGCGCAATCAGGTGTTCAGCCGATGCGATGAAGTCTGTAAAGGTATTTTTCTTCAGCATCATCTTGCCCTGATCGTGCCAGACTTCGCCCATCTCACCGCCGCCGCGAATGTGCGCTATGGCGTAGATCACGCCTCTATTGAGCAAGCTCAAACGGTTGGACGAAAAGCTAACGTTAGACGGGACACCGTAAGCGCCATAACCCTGCAACAGCAGCGGGCGCTTTCCATCCAGCGTCAAATCTTTTTTGTAGACAAGCGAAATCGGAATGCGCGTGCCGTCAGATGCCGTCGCGTAGATGCGCTCTGATTTGTACTGTGAAGGATTATATCCGCCCAGTACTTCCGTTTGTTTTAGCAGCTCGCGCTTGCGAGTCCCGACATCGTAATCGAATACAGAGCTTGGCGTGACGAAAGATTGATAAGCGATTCGCAACTTCGTCGTGTTGTATTCGAAATTGGCTGTCGGAAAAGCGGAATAGACAGGCTCAGGAAAGTCAACGTAGTGTGTCTTGTTCGTTTTGAAATCCGTGATGCGCATCTTTTGCAAACCGTTCTCGCGCTCGTAAGCAACATAGAAATCAGCGAAGAAATCCGTGTCTTGGAGCATCACGTCCGTGCGATGCGGTATGACCTCTTTCCAGTTCTTCTTCTGCGGGTCGCTTACGGGCGCAGAGACCAGCCGGAAGTTCTTGGCGTTTTCATCCGTGCGTATGTAGAACTGATCGCCGTGGTGGTCTACGTAATACCTGTGCTTGGCTTCGCGAGGCTGCACTACCTTGAAAGCGTCGTTGGGTCGGGAGGCCGCGATGTAGCGCACTTCGGAAGACGTGAAGCTGTCGCTTACGACGAATATAAAACTGTGACTGCGCGAACGCGCGGTATAGATGTTGAACAACTCGTCCTTCTCTTCATAGATCAACTCATCCGTCGTATTGCCGAGTTGATGTTTGTAGAGACGAGAGGATCGTTTGCTCGCGTCGTCTTCGACCACGTAAAACAGCGTCTTGTTGTCGTTTGCCCATTCAACTGATGTGACACGCTCTGCGGTGTCGGCAAGCAAGCGGCCCGTGCGCAGGTCTTTGATCTGCAGCTTGTATTGTCTGAATCCCGTGGTGTCTATCGAGTAGGCGAACAGGTTGCCGTCTTCGCTTATAGCGCCAGGCCCCGTCCCTAAGAACTTCAGCCCTTTTGCAAGTTCGTTCAGATCGAGATAGACCTCTTCTTTTGCGTCGAGGCTGCCGCGCTTGCGGCACAGTATCGCGTACTGCTTGCCTGCTTCCGTGCGCGAGTAATAAAAATAATCGCCGTTTTTGTACGGCACATTCACATCTGTTTCTTTGATTCGCCCGAGCAATTCTTTGTAAAGCTCCGCCTGAAAGTTTTCCGTATCTTTCATCACCGCGTTTGTGTAAGCATTTTCCGCTTCCAGATAAGACATAACTTCGGGATTACTTTTTTCGCGCAGCCAGTAATAATCATCAACCAGCGTGTCGCCGTGAATAGTTGTAGTTTTCGCGACCTTCTTTGCCACGGGTGGTTTAATGGAATCCTGTTCTTGTGCAAGTGTCATGCTTTTACCTATAGAGAGCACTGCCATGAGAGTAAAAATACAAAACAGCTTTTTCATAGCTTCCTCCGTTTTATTATAAACGTCTATCGATAGCGCTCCATCATTTCGACGAACCTGTCGAACAGGTGCGCGGGGTCGTGTGGGCCTGGGCCAGCTTCCGGGTGGTACTGAACTGAATAAACAGGGTGCTCACGATGCGCGAGTCCTTCAACAGTGTTGTCATTGAGGTTGATGTGTGTGATTTCGCAACCGGCAGGCAACGAGTCGGCATCAACTGCGAAACCATGATTTTGCGCCGTTATCTCTACGCGCCCTGTCTTGAGGTCTTTGACGGGCTGATTGCCGCCGTGATGCCCGAACGGGAGTTTGTAAGTTCGGGCACCGAGCGCAAGGCCCATCAGTTGATGTCCGAGGCATATGCCGAATATGGGATAACGCCCGATCAGCTTTCTGATATTTGCCACTGCGCCTGTGAGCGGCTCAGGGTCGCCCGGCCCGTTTGAGAGCCATACCCCATCGGGCTTCAAAGCGATCACGTCTTCAGCCGAAGTGTGCGCGGGCACGACCGTCACTCGACAGCCTAGCGCTGCCATGTTGCGAAGGCTATTGTGTTTCAACCCGAAGTCATAAGCGACGACGTGAAAGCGCTGTTCAAATGTCTTCGCATCGCGCGCAGCGTCAGACTTCACGTTTGGATGAAGCAGTCGCGGCGAGCCGTAAGCCGTAGACTGATCATCCGTCCAGACATAAGGCTCGCCGCATGTGACCACAGAAGCTAAATCAAGGCCGACCATTTCAGGCGCGCGGCGCGCTCGTTCTATTACGGCTTGCTCGTCCGTCGTCGTGGTTGAAAGACAGCCTCGCATGGAGCCGCGCTCGCGTATGTGTCGCACAAGCGAGCGCGTGTCTATGTTGGATATGCCGGGAACATTTGCCGATTTGAGATAGTCGCCAAGCGAAAGGTCTGCGCGCCAGTTGGAAACAGTTCGTGACAGTTCACGCACGATCAAACCTTCGGCAAAGATGCGACGCGACTCTATGTCTTCATCGTTCACGCCGTAATTGCCTATGAGCGGGTAAGTCATCGTGACTATCTGGCCGCAGTAGGATGGGTCGGTCAATATTTCCTGATAGCCGGTCATCGCGGTATTGAACACGACTTCGCCTGTGACTTCAGCGCACGCGCCGAATCCGCGACCGCGCCACACTCTTCCGTCTTCGAGGGCCAGTATTGCTTCCATAAACTTACAGCGTACAGGGTACGGCTTTACAGGGTCAAGAATAGTCACTGCGAACGCAGAAAACTTTCGGCCTCGCTCATCCAGCGCTTCTCCGTGCGATATTTGTATGCAGGCGAAGTCCGCGCCGATTCGATGCATGCGCGCATCTCGCGGGCAGCTTCATCCGCGCGCCCCAACTGATGAAGCGTCAAACCGTAACGGTAATGACCTTCGGCATCTGACGGTCGCTTTTCAAGAAACTGCTCGAATGCAGCGCGCGCATCCCTGTACTGGCCTGCCTGAAAATATGCGCGCCCGATTTCGCGCCATACTTCGCTCTGGCTGTGTTCAGCGTTGCGACCAACGACCGCGTCGAAGTAATTGATTGCGTCACCCAATCGGCCTTGCTCGCGCGCGATGCGGCCAAGCTGATAATGCGCGTCAGTCTCGTCAGGGTCTATCTCAATCGCGCGAGTAAAGCTCGCTTTCGCCTCTTCGTACTGGCCGCGCTGCTGATATATCAACCCGAGATTGTAATGAGCCGATGCGTCGGCAGGGTTTAAGGTCGAGGCTTCGAGGTTCCGCTCGAAGTCTGCGCGAGAACGCTGTGCGCTGATTGCGTCACCGAGAAAATTTCTGAGCAGCAATATGACCAATATCAGCAGGAAGGGCGATGTGAGCAGCGGAAGCAACATGCCGGATAAAAACGGAAGCGCTATAAGCGAACAAGCAGCAATCGCCACTGTTGCTACTGCGCGAGGGTAGCTCATTTGCAGCACTGCGCGCAGAGCAATCGTCATCAGGAAAACGAAGTAAGGGAGCGGCACAAGCTGCAGCGCTTGTTCAAGAGCCTGCTGGTTTGGCCCGCGCGGTTGGTAGAGCGCCAGCGCAGGCA
This sequence comes from Blastocatellia bacterium, assembly GCA_035277165.1. Taxonomy (GTDB): domain Bacteria; phylum Acidobacteriota; class Blastocatellia; order UBA7656; family UBA7656; genus DATEKX01. Next base: position 4,100 of record DATEKX010000594.1, read on the forward strand.
CAAACATAATCAACTGAGCAGCGGCCCAGCCGTAGAGCGCGCAACTGACGAGCGGGGCGTACTCCTGACGAAGCAGCACCGTAAAACTTGCGCGCTTTTCAATGAGGCTTGCCGCAAACAGGCACGCAGGAACAAATACCACGATCAGGAAAAATAGCGGCGAAGCGCTGGCGCTGATCATTTTGACAAGCAGCACGAAAATGGGCGAAACCATTCCGGGCGCAGACGGCCTGTTGTTAATGTATTGCCAAAACGCGCGGCTCAATATGTCACGATAGATCGTCGTAGCAACGAGCGCCAGCGCAGCCCCAAACAGATAAGGCGCACCGGCTCCGATTTCGGACATTGCCCGAAGCGGGTTATATAAGAGCTTCAGTAGAGGCGTTAACCTGGACTGCATTGAGAAGTAATGATGAACGATGAATGATGAATTAAGAGACAGTTTCCTGTTCATCATTCATCGTTCATCGCTCACGGTTGATCGTCATTCGTCGTAATTAGAAGTCGAGTCGAGCGAACCCATTCGCTGAAGCGGCCAGTAGCGGAACATCGCTTTTCCGTAAATATATTTTTCTGGCACAAGCCCCCACGAGCGACTGTCGTTAGAGGCGTCGCGGTTGTCGCCCATCACGAAATAATAATGCGCCTTGACGTATTTCCATTCGTTTCTCACCTGATGCCATTTTTCGCGCGCATTCTGGTTTCTCTCAGGGGCGAGATATGATTCGTCAATCGGTATCCCGTTGATAGTTATGTGCCCCTTCGTA
>DATEKX010000595.1:0-7603 GCA_035277165.1 Blastocatellia bacterium
TTGCGGCACGCTTCGGCAATCACAAGTCGCGCGCCTGCTCGCGGGTCCATCTGACAGTAACGCGCGTTTGAATCCAGAGTCATCGCAAGCGAGCGCCGCTTCTCTTTTATTCGTATAACCGCCGCGTCCGAACCCGGAAAGACTACGGTGTTTGTGCGAACCATGTGATCGTACTGGCGATAGACCCATTCTTTTGATGCCACGGTAGGTTGTGTGATGATTCGCATGAAAGTTTTATCGAGTTCTTCAACCGAAGATTCGCGTTGCGCGACTTCCACATTCAAAGATGAATTGTCAGGCTTTTCAATTGGCCTGTGATAAACAGGAGCCTCGTCCGTGAGCGCTGTGTTGGGAATGTCGGCAACAACAGTGCCACTCTGCTTCACGCGCAACCGGCCATCTTCGGTGACGCGGCCTATGACCACAGCGTCAAGCTCCCACTTCTTAAATATGTCAACCACTTCGCGCTCGCGCCCGGCGTCGGCCACGATCAGCATTCGTTCCTGCGATTCCGAAAGCATCATCTCGTAAGCCGTCATTCCTGTTTCGCGCTGCGGAACCAGATCAACATCAATCTCGATGCCGTTGCCTGCCCGCGCGCCCATCTCCGAAGACGAGCTTGTCAGTCCCGCCGCGCCCATGTCTTGAATGCCCACGATAGCCCCTGCGCGCATGGCTTCAAGACAGGCTTCAAGCAATAGCTTTTCAAGAAACGGGTCACCTACCTGAACCGTTGGCCGTTTCGATTGAGCTTCTTCGCCGAATTCTTCGCTAGCCATAGTCGCACCGTGTATGCCGTCGCGCCCTGTCTTCGCGCCGACATAGATGACGGGGTTACCTACGCCCGCAGCTTTGCCGAAAAAAATCTGATCTTCGCGCATTATGCCGAGCGTGAACGCATTGACCAGCGGATTGCGCGAATAACAATCTGCGAAGCGCACTTCGCCGCCAATCGTAGGCACGCCGAACGCGTTGCCGTAGTCGCCGATTCCCTTCACCACTCCGGCCATAATCGAACGATTGCGCGCGGCGTTCGCTTTCTCTTCTTCCGTAGCAGATGCGACTGAAGAAAGCGGGCCGAAGTGAAGCGAGTTCATCGCGGCCAGCGGGCGGGCGCCCATCGTGAACACGTCGCGGAGTATGCCGCCTACGCCTGTCGCTGCGCCTTGATACGGCTCGATGAATGATGGATGGTTGTGCGATTCTATCTTGAACGCAGCCGCAAGCCCTCCGCCTATGTCAACCACGCCTGCGTTTTCTCCCGGCCCTTGAAGCACGCAATCACCTTCGGTCGGTAATCGCCGCAGGTGAACGCGCGATGATTTGTACGAACAGTGCTCAGACCACATCACGGAGAAGATGCCAAGCTCGGTAAACGTAGGCTCGCGGCCAAGCAGTTCGATGATGCGATCATATTCTTCTCTGGTAAGCCCATGGCTCCGAATGAGTTCGGCGGTTATAACAGGTTCATTCATATAGGTGTGCTCGACTCGATAAACGAGGATGGAAAAGACTGACGGATATGCTACCCGACCAGTGAGGCTTTATCAAGTTGGCTGACTGGCCGAGTTGTGATAATAGAGAGTTTACTTGCGCGAAACGGTGCCCCTAACATAATCTTATGAAGGCGTATGCAAACCAGCAAATGCACGAATTGCGGCAATGATATTGATTACGCGGCCAAGTTCTGTCGCCGGTGCGGTCAAGCTATAGACCCATTGGAGTGGACCACGCGAAAGCTCGAACAGCCACAGCCTACGCAATTCGAGGAGCCTCCCAGATTCGATGCCCCAACCCGCATGGCAAATGCGTGGCCTACTTCTCCGACCTACCTGCCGCCGGACGCCATGTCTCCGCAAGCCGCCGTGACCAGCGGCATAGAACCGACCGGTCAAAAAAAGACTGTGATAGTCATGGCGGCAGTCATTGCGTTACTGGTTATCGCTTTGGCGGGTCTTGGTATCTTTCTGTTCTTTGATCGGCAAGTAACGCCGCCTCCGTTTCCACCGCCTGGAGGTTCGGGGCGATCGGCTCCGATACCGCCTGTCCCACCTCTGCCGGGAGTCCCCGGCCAACCGTCGACGCCCGCTCCTCCTCAACCCGACAGCATTAGCGGAGAGTTGATGTATCCCGGCTCTAAGGTAACGATGGAAATGTCCGGCGGACGAAAAGGCAGGGTGGTTAAGTTGAACACGCCCGACGCAATAGACACAGTAGTTGACTGGTATGTGAACAAAATCGGCCCGGTAAAGCGAGTCAAACTTCCCGGCGGTAATACCGTGCTCACACGCGAGGGCCTCGCGATCGTAATAACACCTGAAGACAACGGGACGAGTATTTTGTTAACGCAAGGGGAGAATTGACAACCGCCCTTCAAAAAGGTTGAGGCAGACCTTTTCTATCTCTTAATCATTTTCACGTTTCGATGAATGGCTTTTACGAAGCCTTTGCAAGCTCTGCGAGCGTGTCTGCAAGCGAGTAGAAAATAATCCGTCCGTCGTTGCTGCCCAGCAATTGTTCGCTCGCTCGTTCAGGATGCGGCATCAAGCCAAGCACATTGCGCTCGCGGTTGCAGATGCCCGCGATGTCGTCAAGCGAGCCGTTCGGGTTCGCTCCCGCAGTCGTGTTGCCTGAAGCATCGGAATACCTGAAGATGATGCGATTCTCTCTTTGAAGTTCGGCAAGCGTTTCAGCGTCGCAGAAGTAATTGCCATCGCCGTGCGCTATCGGCACCGACAGAACCTGCCCGCGCTGGCAGCGATTCGTAAACGGCGTGTCGGTAGTCTCGACTCTCATGTTGACGTGGCCGCAGATGAATTTCAGATTGCTGTTTCGCATTAACGCGCCGGGCAGAAGTCCCGCTTCGCACAAAATCTGAAACCCGTTGCAGATGCCTAAGACGAGGCCGCCGCGCGAGGCGAACTCTTTTACAGCGCCCATCACAGGACTGAAGCGAGCAATCGCGCCCGTTCGCAAATAATCTCCGTATGAAAAACCGCCGGGCAATATTACTGCGTCCGCATCGCCTATGGAATCCTGGCGATGCCAGATGAAGTCAACCGGCTGGCCTATGACCTTGCTGATGACGTGGTAGGTATCGTGGTCGCAATTGGAACCCGGAAACACAACGACTCCGAATTTCATATCCTTCCGCCTTTCGTGATGTCCTTTCAGGTGTACCGCCAAAGGGCCTGCTACCAGTAAGCAGCATTATCTCACGAAGCGGGTTCGGAATCTAGTTCTACGCGGTAATCCTCGATGACAGGGTTAGACAACACGTCATGAGCCATGCGCTCTATACTCGCGCGCGCGTCGTCTTCGGAAAGTTGCGAATCGAGCGTGATCTCGAAATACTTTCCCTGTCGCACGTCTTGTATGCCGCGATAGCCTATGGTCTCTACCGCATGATGTATCGCCTTGCCCTGTGGGTCGAGCACGGATGGTTTCAGCGTTATATATATTCTGGCTTTCATAATTCAGTTATTCACTAAATACTCTCTTGAAAATCTTGTCAACGTTGCGGAGTTGATTGCTGACATCGAATAATGCGTCAAGTTCTTCGCGCGCGAGTTTTTCTGTCACTCGCCCGTCTCGCAAAACAAGTTCGCGGAAGTTCGCGCCTTCATCCCACACGCGCATCGCAAGCGGCTGCACTATCTGGTAAGCGTCTTCGCGCGTCACTCCTTTGCGCGTAAGCTCAAGTAGCAACTGCCCGCTCGCCGTCACGCCTCCAAGCGATTCAAAATTTGCGCGCATGCGTTCAGGATGAACTACGAGACCAGAAATCAGCCATTCGGTTTTTTGAATCAGATAGTCTGCCAGCACGCATGAGTCGGGCAAGATGACGCGCTCGACCGACGAGTGCGAGATGTCGCGTTCGTGCCACAGCGCTATGTTTTCAAATGCCGCCTGAGTGTTAGAGCGAACTATTCGAGCAAGCCCGCAAATCTGTTCCGAGGTCACAGGGTTTCGCTTGTGCGGCATCGCGGAAGAGCCTTTCTGGCCGACGGAAAAAGGTTCTTCGGCCTCGCGGACTTCCGTGCGCTGAAGGTGGCGCACTTCGAGCGCGATCTTTTCCATCGAAGACGCAATGATGGCGAGCGTCGAAAGAAACTCAGCGTGACGGTCTCGCTGAATTACCTGAGTCGAGATGGGCGCGGGCGTGAGGCCGAGGTGAGCGCAAACTCGTTCTTCGACCTCAGGGTCGAGATGCGCAAACGTGCCGACCGCTCCTGAAATCTTCCCGTAGCTGACGATGTCGCGCGCCCGAATCAACCGCTCTTTGTTGCGCTCGTTGTCCGCGTAGTAGAGCACCAGCACCAATCCGAATGTTGTAGGCTCTGCGTGAACTCCGTGAGTTCGGCCCATCATCACCGTATCTTTATGCTCGAACGCGCGACGGCGAAGCGCTGTCCCCAATCGCTCAAGGTCTTCGAGCACGAGCGTCGCTGCGTCGCGCATCAGCAAAGCATTCGCGGTATCAACGACATCAGAAGATGTCAGTCCGTAATGAACGTAGCGCGATTCGGGGCCGATGTTTTCGGCAAGCGCTGTGGTGAACGCAATCACATCGTGGCGAGTCACGCGCTCGATCTCTTTTATGCGATCAACGTCGAAGCGCGCTTTTTGTTTGATCACTTCAACGGCTTCTCGCGGGATAGTTCCCATTTCGGCGTGGACTTCGCAGACGGCGATCTCTACATCGAGCCATTTCTGAAATCTGTTCTGTTCAGTCCAGACAGCGCCCATGCCGGGCAGTGTATATCGTCCAATCATATTTGTTAAAGCTCAAACCATTCAGTAGATCGGTCGGGATAAGCGACCTTCACACGGTGTTCTGCGTTCGGGTAAAACAAAGAGCCGTGCACGTCTAACGCTTGAATAGCCGATAGTCGCGCAAGCTCAGGATGATTGCACTGCCGCGACAGATGAGCAAGCACCAAAAACTGCGCGCGGCCATCGAAGTCTTCGCGTATCCAACGCGCTGTTTCGTCGTTCGATAGATGCCCCGTGTTGCTTGCAATGCGCTGTTTGAGCGGCCAGGGGTACGGCCCGACTTTCAACATATCGAGGTCATGGTTCGCTTCGATCATAACGAAATCCGAGCCGCGCAATCGCTCGGCCACAAGTTGCGTGATATATCCCAGGTCGGTCACTATGCCGACCTTCACGCCAGCCGCTTCAACTGTGAAAGCGAAAGTGTCCACTCCGTCGTGAGGTATCGTGAAGGGGTGAAAGTCGAGCGACCCGATTTGAAAGGGTCGGCTGGAAGAGATCACTTCGCCCCAGTGTATGCCGTTGCCTTCGCCGGGAAAGCGGCACTCCTGACGAGTAGCGTCCGAGATGTAGACTGGAACGTTTGCCGTCTTCGACATCACGCGAACGCCTCTGACATGATCGGAATGCTCGTGCGTGACGACTATGGCTGACAGCCGCGCCGCGTCTAATCCCGCTTCGGTCATTCGCCGCGCGGTCTCTTTCGCAGAAAGCCCCGTGTCAACAAGCACGCTCGTCGCGCCTGATTCTATATAAAGCACGTTGCCTGAACTTCCGCTGCCAAGAATTATCAATCGCATTCCGAAACAGTGGTCAGTGGCTAATGCCGTCGAGGTCGAGTGAATCAATCTGGCCGATTGCCGTCACTGCCAGATTGCTGCTGTGAAATATATCGTTTGCTATGCGCTGTATATCTTCTGTCTTTACGCGGTCTATGCGTTCCAGTATTTCGTCGAGCGTGAACTGGCGGCCAAAGAAAATCTCCTGCCGCGCCAGATTGCTCATTCGCGCCGATGTGGATTCGAGGCTCAACATGATCGAGACTTTGAGCTGATCCTTTGCGCGTTGCAGTTCAGCATCCGACACGGCTTCGGCTTTGAACTTTCCGAACTGTTCGACGCTCAAGCGAATAACATCATTGATCTGGTCGGGCGAAGTCGCGGCATAAACCGATAGATAGCCCGCGTCCGTGTACGAATTGATGCCGGAAAAGACCGCATAAGCAAGCCCGTGCTCTTCTCTGATCGTCTGAAACAGGCGCGAACTCATTCCGCCGCCTAAGATCACATTCAGCAAGTGCACGGTGTAGCGGTCATCGGAAATCATCGAAGGGCAGCGCGTGCCCATCACCAGATGAGCTTGCTCAAGGTCTTTGTTGATTATCACGCGGCGCGCGGCATACGAAGGCGAAGAGGACGTCAGATCAACCGGGCGGTCAATGAGTTTGCCCAGATAGCCTGTAACCATCTCGGCAAACTGGGCGTGCTCGATATTTCCCGCGCCCGTGACGACCAGATTACGCGGCGCATAAATCCCCTCGAAGTATCCGGCAACGCGGTCGTGATCAAAAGTGGCAAGCGTTTCCGCTGTTCCCAGAATAGAACGGCCAAGCGGATGCTCAGGCCAGAAGTTGGCGACGAAGACTTCGTGAACAAGATCGTCGGGAGTGTCCTCGACCATCTTGATCTCTTCGAGCACGACATTGCGTTCGCGGTCGAGTTCTTCGTTGTCAAACAAAGGCGCGGTCACGAGGTCTGCGAGCAGGTCGAACGCGCGCGGCATATGTTCGTCCAGAACTTTGACGTAGTAGGCAGCGACTTCACGGCTGGTGAAGGCGTCAACGTGGCCGCCGATGGCATCGCTTTCGACTGCAATCTCGCGCGAAGTGCGCGAGCGCGTCCCTTTGAAGAGCGTATGCTCGATGAAATGAGAGATGCCGTTGATAGCGGCTTCTTCGTGGCGCGAGCCTGAGCGAACCCAGATGCCGACCGAAGCAGAACGCACGTGGTTCATTTGCTCTGTGATTATTGTGAGACCATTTGGAAGGACTGTCTTGTGTATTGGGCTTGCTTGTTCAATCATTGTTACTCCCAGAGGCGGATGCTATCACACGGTTTCGAGCGCACGCAAACCGACTCGATTGCGGATTGCAGAGGCAGAGTTTGAGTAAACTGAAAATCAGTTAATTGAGCAGTGGTATTTGAAATCTGAATCAGGACAATACTTTTTTGCTTTCACCAAAAATAGTATTGTATATGCGGTCAAATGCAATTACACAATTTGCAGCTTTAAATGCCTGTATGGAAAAAAGAACGCTAGAGCCACTCATCAAACAGGGGTTGAGCACGCGAGGCATTGCAAGAACACTTGGGATTTCACCTACGAATGCTCGTTATTGGCTGCGTAAGCATGGACTGAGGGCGCAATATCAGCGTGGCACCGCGCTTCGTAAATGCAGCAGGTGCGGCGAGGATAATCCAGATAAGTTTTATGGCCATAAGCGGACAGTATGCGGAGCTTGTCATAATGCCTATACTACTCAACAGGGGCAAAATAAAAGATTACGGGCAATCAAAGAAATTGGCGGTCAGTGCTGCGTCTGCAGTTTCAATAAATATTATTGTTCTTTAGATTTCCATCACAAAGACCCAACTGCAAAGGACCCAAACTTCCGTTCGATGAGAGGCTGGTCCTGGGAACACATTACTAAAGAGTTGGAGAAATGCGTGCTCTTGTGTAAGAATTGCCATGCGGCAGTGCACGCAGGTTTGTTGAAAATTTGATTTGCGTAGGTATCGGGGCGTAGCTCAGTCCGGTGGAGCGCTCG
>DATEKX010000596.1:0-14046 GCA_035277165.1 Blastocatellia bacterium
TCTGGGTTATAGGCAACAATGTCACTCTTTATCAGGCGGAAATAAATCAGGCGATAGTCACTACGCGCGGGGCTGCGGCTTCTAAAGGCGATGAGTTTGCATTCGTTGCGACGCCTTACACATCAGTGCCCGATCTCAAGAGCAAGTACAACATCACGCACGCAGGCGACGAGCAGGGCATGGCGAAACTCGAATTGACGCCGAAACGCAAATCGTCGGTCAAGAGTCTGACTCTGTGGGTAGACCAGTCAAGCTGGCTGCCGATGAAGTATCACATCGTTGAAGGAAACGGCAACAGTACTACGTTCACACTGAGCGGCATGAAAACGAATGGTGTGATTCCAAACGGAAATTTTGAAGTCAAGTTCCCTAAAGACACGCAGATCATCAAAAAATAGATTGTTGGATTGATTAAGGATGAGAAAGGCTCCTGTGCAGGAGCCTTTTCTTTTTTGTCAAAGCACATACAGCGCAAGCACGAGCGAGCCGATAAAGGCAATCGCCGTCAGCCAGAAGATTATTTCATGCATCACGAAGAGTTTGCGCGAACCATCGGGAGTGGCTTTTCTCATATTGCGATGTTTCACGCGAAGCGCAGAGTGAGCCATCAGCACGCCGAGTAAAAGCGCGCCGAGCGACAAGATGCGCAACGGCCATAGAAAGAATACCCATTGCATCTCTACGAGCAGCAAGAGCGGAATCCCAACGCCAAAGGCGGTTGCCGCTCCTAACAAGAGTCCTGCAAAGTCTACGTCTTTGACCGCAATGCCCAGCGTCCCGGCTCTCGATGCGGCATCGGGATCGAAGACGGCTGATGAACTGTAGGCGATTCGCGGCGGCTTTCGTTCCGCGTCGTAAGCCTTGCGCGTATCGGGGTCGCTCAGAATATCGTGCGCTTCATTGAGCGACTTCATCGCCTCTTCGCTGCCGCCGCCGTCCGGGTGGCGCGTGCGCGCTTCGTTGCGAAAGGCGCGATCAACCTCTTCTTTGCTCGCGTCTTCGCTCACGCCAAGTATGCTGTAATAATCTTTGCTGGCATCGAATTTCTGCATGGCTGTTTGTTCGCATCATTATAGCCATCCCGTGATCGAGAGCAAACCGCGTCAGCGCTTCGCGCTGCGTGCCGCATTCGGTTCGTGCTATATTGAATTTTATGGCGATAACACCTAAAGATGCAGGCTCGATAATTATCCTCAAAGACCGCGACGACCCGAAAGTGCTGTGGGTCAAGCGAAATCCTAAGCTGATGTTCATGGGCGGCTTTCACGCATTCCCCGGCGGCCAGCTAGATAAAGAAGACGCAGGTATTACGGTCAGCGAGTGCGCGGGCGACGAAGCAGTGATGCGCGCGTGCGCAGTGCGCGAGATATTTGAAGAGACGGGGTTGCTGCTGGCTAAAGGTGCCGAGAGGCTCTCCGCTGATCGAATCGCCGAAAAACGCAAAGCACTGGCAGATGAGTTGAAGAGTTTTCGGCAGATTCTCGAAGAAGACGATCTGGAGATAGCAGGTTCGTCTCTTGAGCCAGCGGGCCGATGGGTTACGCCTCCGTTCGCGCCGCGCAGGTTCGACACATGGTTTTTCATCGCGTGGTTGCCCGAAGGACAGGAAGCGATTGTCGAAACGGGCGAGCTTGAAACGGCTGAATGGATACGCCCCGCCGAAGCTTACGCGCTTTGGAAACATGGCGAGATCATCATGGCTCCGCCTACGCTGCACATCATTCAGACGCTTGCGGCAAACATCGAGCGTGTTGATGAATTGCCGGAACGGCTGACCGCTGCTCCCGAAGCTCGGCACGGGATGGTGCGGCGCATAGAATTTCGTCCCGGCATTTTCCTCTTCCCTGTCAAAACCCCGACGCTGCCGCCCGCCACGCATACGAACTGTTACATAGTCGGAGGCTCGGAAGTCATCATCATTGATCCTGCGTCGCCCTACGAAGAAGAACAGCGAGAGCTTGACGTATTCCTTGACGCGCTGATCAGCGAAGGCCGCAAGGTCAGAGAGATTCTCATCACTCATCATCATCCAGACCACACGGGCGGCGTGAATTATTTGAGCAAGCGATTGAATGTACCTGTCGCGGCGCATCGCCTGACAGCCGAGCGGATAGCACACTCGATCAAAGTTGACCGCTTTATTGAAGACAATGAATTGATCGAGCTTGAGGGTGATCCCGGTTGGCGATTGCGCGCGCTTCACACGCCGGGTCACACGCGCGGCCACGTCTGCTTTTACGAAGAGATAACCGGAGCGATATTGACGGGTGACCTTGTTGTCGGCATTGGAACAGTGGTGATTGATCCGCCTGAAGGGAACATGCTTCAGTACTTCGATTCGCTTCACCGTCTGCTTGCGCTGCCAAAGCTGTCGTCGCTTTTTCCGGCGCACGGGCCTGCGATTGGCTACGCGCAAGGGAAGCTCGAAGAATACGTCAAACATCGCACTATGCGCGAGAACAAAATACTTGCCGCAGTCGAAGCGGGCGCATCACAGCCGCACGAAATAGTCGAAGCGGCATACACGGATGTTAATCCGGCGATGTATGGACTGGCCGAACGCTCGACCATCGCGCATCTTGAGAAGCTCGAAGAAGAAGGCCGCGTCGTCCGCTCTAGTGGCGGATACAGGGCAACTTGAATTTGCGAACGATTCTTATACCTCTAAATACGATTGTGATGTTATGCGGCCCGGCGGGGTGCGGCAAGTCTACGTTTGCGGCAAAGCACTTTCTAAAGTCTCAAATCGTATCTTCCGACGACTGCCGCGCAATGGTGTGCGATGATCCGACCAATCAATCAGTATCCGGCCACGCTTTCGACCTGATGTACTTCATCATTGGAAAGCGACTCAGGCTGGGCCGTCTTAGCGTGGCTGATGCCACGAATCTCAAACGCGAAGATCGAAGACCAGTGATTAAAATCGCTCGCGGCTTTGGGTTCAATACTGCGGCTCTGATTTTCGACATCCCGCTCGAATTGTGCCTTGCGCGCAACATAGCAAGAACTCGCGTAGTGCCCGAAGACGCTTTGCGCGCGCAGTACGACTTGCTCGTTAACACATTGAAGACGATCAATCGCGAAGGCTTCGATTACGTTTATGTGCTGGACGAAATCGCTCAGTCGGAATCGCTCGTCAGAATTACGCGCTACCTTAATCGCCCGCCTGCATGACCGGATCTTTCTCTGATAGCGGCCCTCGCATGGCACGCTTCCAGCGCACGATGGAATCTATCAAAACGATCACCACGCACAACATCATGATCACTGTGAGCGTGGAATTCAGGTATCCGCGAAAAGCTGTATCGGGATTCGCTGCCTCTTTCAAAAAGTTATCGAATATCGAACGCCATCCGGCTATCAGAGTGGTCGTAGCTACGAAGGCGAGCGGGGTGATAGTAATCCAAGCGTATTTCGCGCGACCTGAATTCATTATGACGGTCGTGCCCACACACAGAGCTATTGCGGCAAGCAGTTGATTGGCGATGCCGAACATCGGCCAGATCGTAGACACAGAACCCGTGCGAATGAAATAAGTCCAACCGATTACAATAAGCGCAGAAGTTATCACAGCGCCCGGTATCCAGTCGGGCCGTTCGAGTCGTTTATCGAATCTCCCTAAAAATTCTCCGAGCATGAAACGCGCGACACGAGTGCCCGTGTCAATGGTCGTGAGTATGAAGAGAGCTTCAAACATTATCGCAAAGTGATACCAGTACTTCATCAGCCCGCCCATCTTGGGCAGCGCTGAAAATATCTGCGCGATTCCGACCGCAAGCGTCACCGCGCCGCCCGTTCGCCCGCGCAAGTTCTTCTCGCCCGTCTGCTGTGTCAGTTCTTCGAGCTTCTGTTCGTGCAGGTCGAATTCTGCCGTGCTGTGTGTTTCGACGAAAGCGCTGTAATCGGTTCGCGCTCGGTCTACGTTGATCGAAAAATAATCGCCCGGCAGCAGCGACGTTGCAGCGATGAGCGCGACCACCCCGACTAGCCCTTCCATCAACATGCTGCCGTAACCTATCATTCGCGCGTCTGTCTCTTTGGTAATCATCTTTGGCGTAGTGCCTGAACTGATCAACGCATGAAAGCCCGATATAGCGCCACACGCAATCGTGATAAAGACGAACGGATAGAGCTTGCCGGGAATGATAGGGCCGCCGCCCGCAACGAACGGCGTGGTTGGCGGCATGTGAAGTTGCGGCGCGACAAAGATGACTCCGAGAATCAGAAACGCTATGGTGCCTACCTTCATAAACGAGCTTAGATAATCGCGAGGGCAAAGCAGCATCCACACAGGCAGAACGGATGCGATGAAACCATAACCAGCCATCAGATAGGTGATAGTGGTTTCAGAAAGAGTGAAACTCGGCGCAAGCGATGATTCTGCGATGCGTCCGCCGAGGATCACTGCGATGAATAATCCGATCACTCCGATGATAGTCGCTTCGCGGATTTTGCCTTTGCGGAAGCGGTACATATAAAGTCCCATAAATAAAGCGAGCGGTATCGTGAACCCGACGGTGAACGTGCCCCACGGACTTTCTCCGAGCGCCTTGACCACAACAAGGCCAAGTCCCGCAAGCGCGATGACGACGATGAACAGAATCGCTATGCCCGTGACCAATCCCGAAATCGGGCTTATCTCTGAGCGCGCGATTTCGGCGAGCGATTTTCCTCGCCTTCGCACAGATGATGCGAGTATCACGAAATCATGCACGGCTCCGCCAAGGCATACGCCGATGACGAGCCACAAAAGGCCGGGCAAGAAACCGAACTGCGCGGCAAGCACAGGCCCCACGAGCGGCCCCGCGCCTGAGATGGCTGCGAAGTGATGGCCGAACAAAACCCATTTATTAGTCGGGTAGTAGTTGTGACCGTCATACATCGTATGAGCAGGCGTTTCGCGCGAATCGTCCAGCGCCAGCACTTTCGCCGCGATAAATGCGCTGTAGTAGCGGTAGGCGATGGCTAACACGCAAAGCACGCCTATCATGATCGGGAGTGCCCTCATCACAAGTCTCCTTCGGTTATCGGATTGCCGCTGTGAATACTATTTTTTCGCTCTGATGCTACGGGATTGAATAATCCCGTGTCAACGCGAGCCGCTCTGCTCGCGCCAGTCCACATCAAAAAAAATAAGGCTGACTGCGATTGGCAGCCAGCCTTCGTAGCGGTTTGTTTGTGCCGTCAAGTTTTGTGCTTACGGACACGCGCAAGTGTTATTACTCAGGTTCTTGTCTTTGATGTCGCACAGCGCCGGGCCATGCAGTGACTGCAGAGTTGCCGAGCCTTTATTCGCCTGGGTCTGCACTTTTGCATCCAGCTTTATGGTCGCCGTTAGGTCTTCCAGACGTATCTGATTCGGTTTTATGGTGACCATGCCGTTGCCTGTATATACAGTACCACCGCAACAGAAGATGTAATCTCCCGTTACAGAATTAAACCGCAATACGACTGACGGATTATTATCATCCTGCAAGCAAATATCGAATGACGAAACAGAGAACGAGCAAGACGCCGTGTTGCCTGACGCATCAGTCGCCGTGCATGTCACTGTCGTAGTTCCATTCGGGAAGCAACTGCCGGAAGGCGGATTGCAAACTACTGCAACGCCCGGACAATTGTCGGTTGCTGTGGCCGTTGGATAATTAACTACTCCGCACGGCTGCCCAATCGGAACTGATACATTCTGATTAGGCGGGCAGGTGATAACAGGCGGCTGCGTATCGTTGACCGTTACGGTGAACGAGCAGCTCGGCCCTGATTGAGTCGTGCACGTAACAGTCGTTGTGCCCACGGGGAAAAATGCCCCCGAAAGCGGTGAACAGGTCACTGTCCCGCAGGAACCAGTTGTTGTCGGAGGTGGATAATTCACTACTGCTCCGCACTGGTTCGGATCATTGGCTTGAGTCACATTCGACGGGCATGTGATCGTGCAGTTCTCCACAGTGGTTACGTTGAGGCACCAGCCACCTGCGATGGCTCCCCCGTCTCCGGCTGTGTCATCCAACACATACAGGCTCCACACGCCGTTCGGGTTCGTCCCGTTGAACACGCTCAACGCTGACCCTCCTGACGGCACTGGCGCGGGCGGCGGAAACACCTCCGTCCCTGGCTCTAGGTTCGTCGGCTTGAACGTCCCTGATACCAGCGGCGCTGATGTCAGGCTCGTCGCCGCCGCATCATCAAACGTCAGTGTTATGTTGCTGACCGCCGTGCCTCCGCCAACGTCAGACATGATGATGGCGTTTTGGCCTCCCGGCCCCACAAGCAGCACGTCCACATCATCCGGGAATGTGTGCCCGAAGTTGTTCAACGTCACTGTCACGTGGCTGACGGCTCCGGTCAATCCTGAAATCGCAAGCGCTGATGGGTAAGGAGAGGCTGGCCCTCCTCCACTAATTGTGATAGGAGTGGGATTGCATCCGCCGGGGCAGGTTCCAGTAACGGTAACTGAGAAGCTGCAACTGCCGCCCGCAGTGGCCGTGCAGGTGACGGTCGTCGTCCCTATCGGGAAGAACGATCCCGATGGCGGCGAGCAACTCACTGTTCCGCAAGTGCCGCTCGTTGTCGGTGCAGGGTATGTTACAACCGCCCCGCACTGCCCCGGGCCGTTTGGCTGTGTTATATCTGCGGGGCACGTCAACGTACACGGCGCGACCGGAGTGGTCATTATGTTGAGGCACCAGCCACCCGCGATGATTCCTCCGTCTCCGGCTGTGTCATCTGTCACATACAGACTCCACACGCCGTTCGGGCTCGTCCCATTGAACACGTTCAACGCAGACCCTCCTGACGGCACTGGCGCGGGCGCGGGGAATATCTCCGTTCCCCCTTCCAGATTCGTCGGCTTGAATGTGCCCGATACCAGCGGCCCCATTGCTGGCAGATTCGTCGCCGCTGCATCATCCAGAGTCAACGTCACGCCGCTCACGGATATAACTCCGCCAACGTCAGACATGATGATGGCGTTTTGGCCTCCCGGCCCCACAAGCAGTACGTCCACGTCGTCCGGGAACGTGTGCCCGAAGTTGTTCAACGTCACTGTCACATGGCTGACCACACCTGTCTGGCCCACCACTGTTATGTTTGACGGATATGGAGTAGCTGCTCCCCCCGTGTTGATTGTTATCGGTGTGGGGTTACATACATTTGAAGTGTCACATGTTCCGGTAACTGTAACAGAGAAGCTGCAACTGCCGCCCGCAGCGGCTGTGCAAGTTACAGTCGTCGTGCCTATCGGGAAGAACGATCCTGACGGCGGCGAGCAGGTCACTGTTCCGCACGTGCCCGTCGTTGTCGGTGCAGGGTAATTCACAGTCGCTCCACACTGGTTCGGATCATTCGCCTGTGTCACGTCCGATGGGCAAGTCAACACACAGGGAGGCCCTGCTTCGGTGGTCACGTTGAGGCACCAGCCACCCGCGATGGTTCCTCCGTCTCCTCCCGTGTCATCCAACACATAAAGACTCCACACGCCGTTCGGGTCCGTCCCGTTGAACACGCTCAACGCTGACCCTCCTGACGGCACTGGCGCGGGCGGCGGAAACACCTCTGTTCCACCTTCCAGATTCGTCGGCTTGAACGTGCCCGATACGAGCGGCGCTGATGTCAGGCTCGTCGCCGCCGCGTCATCGAACGTCAGTGTTATGTTGCTGACCGCCGTGCCTCCGCCAACGTCAGACATGATGATGGCGTTTTGGCCCCCCGGCCCCACAACCAGTACGTCCACGTCATCCGGGAACGTGTGCCCGAAGTTGTTCAACGTCACTGTCACGCCAGTAACTATGCCTGTTTCGCCGGATATGGATATATTTGATGGATACGGTGTAGCTGGCCCTCCTGCATTAATCGTTATCGGTGATGCGTTGCAAAATTGAGCTAATATCCCCGATGGAATGGCTGGAGAGAGTTTCGCTTTTAGTGTTTCCGGTTGAATTTGATAGTACTGCGTTAAAGAGCTTCTGAGTTCTTTAAACTCTCGTTTCAGTGCGGCGGACTCCGATTCTATCTCCTTTGAGTCACCGCCATGCTCGCGGAGTTTGTTCAGTTCAATCAATCTCTCATTAATCTTCGCGAGGCGCGCATTTACGGCAGATTTGTATGCCTTCAACGCTTCTGTTGCATCGCGGTTCGCTTTTTCAGAGGGATTAACCTGCTCTACTGTTCTGGCTCTCTCAAGCGCGTTGCGGGCGTTTTGAACAGGTGAACTCGATTTCGACCGGGTTTGCTGTTTCGAAGACGCAGCGCTTGGCGTTTTGGGCATGATCGAAATGACCAAACCCATTACGGCTAAAAATAGAATGATCGTGTATCTTAAACGTCTCTGTGAATACCCCATACGATTATTTTCTCCTTTCAAATCTAGACAGACTGATCGGCAACAAGGGTGATGGGAGCACTTATGCTCCCATCATTACAGGACAATGGGCCGGGTTTGGCTGTAGCTAAATAACAGTGAAGCGCTCTTATTTGTGGCGCTTAGTTTCGACTCGGGAATATACCTTCCAGAGCTATGCAGTAGTTCAGCGTCAGGTAAGGCTGTAATAGGCTTATCGGCTGGTTGCCGCCCGTGTTGGTGATTGTAGTAGGAGCCAACAAAGCATCCGGCGCACCGGGAGCAGTATAAACGGCGGCGTTGCCGTCAGTTGGAACATTAACCTTTCCGAGAAAATTGTTTGCCGGTCTTCCTGTTGTAGCAGGCGAGCCATTGATGACGCCAACCATGTGGTTGTGCGCGGGCATCTGGTTTATAGTAATCGTCTCAGACTCCGTGCCGCCAACCTGACCCAGATCGTAGCTCGACAAGCCCGGGCCTTGACCGGAGCTATTTGATACGCGGCCTCGCAAATCAGGCAGTGCGAATGTCGTTTGCCCGTTCCCGCCAAAGGTCGTGCCGAGAAGCGAAAACAGAGCCGTGTTCTGTGCTATAGGTAGAATCTGCCCGTTGCAGAAGGCCCACCCGCGTGGTGAAAAGTTATAGGGGACTATTATGATCATCCCCAGAAATGGTTCTGACATCAGTCTTTCCTCCTTATGGATTTAGTTACTGCTATTACGAGTTTGCCGTTACCGAAATTTGAGGATGCAGCTTGCTTTCACGAACCTGAGTGACGTGAAACGGGCGAACGGCTGTTCTCGCTTCTAATGCCCGCTTTCTGAACCTGGCGTCTCATAGCGCGTTGCGTGTATGAAATAGCACAATTTACCAGATCATGCGTTTTGTAGCACAAATACCGCAAAATAAGTGACTTACGCTACATCGATACATTCAACTCCCAAATCGCCGTAAGCGCCGAATGCAATGTTACAAACCGAGGGCACGAGCGGAATTCTATGATTTGGCGGCATTTAAGTCAAGCCGGATAAGTGCTGTAGATCACCGGTCACCATACGGGGCAAATTAGTGTTGTATATTCTGTGTATTATTCATACACTACTGGGCAAATTTGGCAAGGGGACACTCAAATGACGCTAACACGAAGGGTTTTTTTAAGAACGGGGATAGTTGCAGGCATTACGGTAGTACCTTTTGCATCCGGCAGCGTTTTCGGGCAGAAAGTCGGCGACGGGAAATCAGAATCCAGCAAAGCGACCTTTATCAATACGGATTTGCTGAGTTACATCACGGCCTCGACTTTTGAAGAGTACATCAACACAAGTTTTTCGATTCGCACGGATGCTTTGGGCGAGCACAAGGTGGAACTAGTACAGGTCAAGGTGATAGAAAAACCGGGACGGGTATACGGTTTTTCGCTTCTGTTTTCTTCCGATTCGGAAGTGGAGCTTCCGCAAGCAAGCTACTTGTTCGAGCATGAGAAGATGGGCCTCTTTCCTCTTTTCATAGTTCCTGTTAAAACGCCGAAAGGCATGCGTTATGAAGCCGTTTTCAACCGGCTGCGCGAATCAGGGGCGAAAGATTCGAAATAAGCAGCCTCTCAACTGATCTAAGCTAACATCAATCGCTTGTATCGCGGGACGAAGTTTTTCCGATCTAAAACTCCGTCCCGCTGCTTTGCATTGTCGAATTGTGATCTTAAAGCTATTCGGCGATTGATTGCCGCCATTGCATGAGGTAATAAAATCCCTTTTCTTCTACCTGTAAGAAGCCCATTCTTTCAAAGAGGCGAAGCGCTCGATTGAAATTTTCAACGTAAATGCGGACAGGCTTGCCGGTCTTTTGCGACTCGGCCAGCAGGTCTTTAATGACGCGCGTTCCGATGCCTTTATTGCGATGCTCGGCCAGCAGCGCAATGTCGAGTATGCGAATCTCTTCGAGC
The DNA here is from genome assembly GCA_035277165.1 of Blastocatellia bacterium. Classification (GTDB taxonomy): domain Bacteria; phylum Acidobacteriota; class Blastocatellia; order UBA7656; family UBA7656; genus DATEKX01. The sequence goes on from DATEKX010000596.1 coordinate 10,278, forward strand.
GATCTGGCAACGTAGAGGCGGCCTATTGGCTTTTCGTTCAAGAGTATCAGGCTGTGCTCGCCTTGAGGGTAATAGTTGCGGTAATGCTGCTGCTGCGCGACGAACTGCAATTTGAGAAACGCTTGCTGTTGGGCGTTATCCCACCCGGTCTGGGTCATCTCGTCGGAGCGCGTGCTCGAATAAACTTCAAGCAGGAATGCTTCATCTGCTTGCATCGCGGGCCGCAGAGCCACTAGTCTGCTATCATAGCTCGACATTTTTTATTCGCCCTCAAGCAAGCGATTGAAGACCGCTTCATAATTCATGCCTTGCTTATCCGACCTGACGGGGACTAGAAGCATCTCAAACTCTCCAAGTTTTTCGTGCTCGATTTTGTACAGTCCTTGTTGAGGAGGGCGGTCGCGCGGAGTGCGAAAGACTAATGAAAATTGTTCCTGGTATGGGGTCGTGCCGTTATCTGTGACCTCGACCAGTTGCGCCTCCATTGCATCCGCATCACCTAGTTGAATTCGAAAGTTTGTGTTCAACTGTTCAGAGAAAGTTTGCATTGTAAAAGTTTCAAGCATTATCGAAAACCTCAAATCAAGAATGTACTGCTTCGTCCGCAACCCACTCCATGACGTAATGAGTGCCGGTGTCGCCTATCTCGCGAAATCCAAGCCGGTCGTAGAGTCGTCTTGCGCGATTGCTTCTGACGACCTGAATTCGGAAAGGCTTGCCTGCGCGACGAGCCTCATCGAGCAGGTCTTGAATTATAGCGCCTCCGACTCCCGAGCTTCGATAAGCAGGCAGCAGAGCTATGTCAACGCCGCGATTCTCTTGTTGGCTGCGCTCGACCATCACTCTTCCAATCGCAAGGCCATCGAGAAGAATGATGTCGTGGTCGGCTCGCGGGTACTGAGCTTTGTAAGAATGCTGCTGCCCGATAAACTGCATCTTGAGCAACATCTGTTGTTGAGGCGAATTCCAATCTCCCGCAGTCAGGTCTTCATTGCGCGTGCTGCAGTAAAGCTCATACAAAAAAGGCTCATCATCCGGGCGCGCCGGTCGAAATGTGATAGGCATGTTTTCGGCCTTTCTCAATAGAATTCAGATTGCCTGCATTCGTCAATAAAGTTGACTTCGTTGGTTTGAGTTAAGACGAGAAGCGCCCGCCGCGACGGTTACTAAGCAATTCGCGGTAATCGTCGCCTTCCATCATGATACGCCTGCCCATCTCGTGCAGGCGCGAGCGAAGCCGCACGCCTACGCGGTCTGTGAGCGTTTCGTCATAAGAAGTGCCGAGCGGAATATCGAGGTAGTTTGAAGTGAATATCGTGACCTTCTTTTCGTTGTACCGCTTGTTGATGATGTGAGTCATCGTCTCTTGCACCCACTCGGTAGGCTTTGACGCGCCCAGTTCATCAAGCACGAGCACTTCGGCCTCGAACACAGGAGCAAGTATCTTTAACTCCGACGTGTGTGTGTTTGGGTTATAGCTGTCTTGAATCTCTTTGAGCAGATCGCGGAAGTCATAAAAAAGCCCGTTGATGCCTTTCTTGATTAGCTCTTTAAGAGCGGCAACAGCCAGATGCGTCTTCCCTACTCCACACCTGCCCAGATACAGCAAACCGACATCAACCAGTGGATACTCTTCAACGAACTTCTTGGTGGTCATCATCGCGCGATGAAGCGACGGCTGGATCAACTCGAAGTTGTCGAGCGCGCAATGATTGAAGCGAGTTGGAATGCGAGCCTGAGCAAGCAGCAAATCGGCGCGTGCATTTTTTTTACACGGGCAGGGTCGAACGCCACGGCCTTCGACTAGTTCCCATCCGGTGCCGCCGCATGACGGGCACGGTGCAAGATTAATATTCGCCGATTCTGCTGACACTAAACTAAATTCCCTGTTTGTTTCTAATGACCTGTTTTAGAGTGGGGATCTCTACATTCAAACGTGCGCGATTATATGAGAGCTATCTCGAAAAATCAATCACAATCGCCCCCAAATTTATTATATTTTGCGTCTCAAATTCTAACGCGCGCAAAAACTGGACTTAACGTGAAAGGCGCTTGAGCGCGCGCTTGAGTACGGCTTCGATTGTGCGTGTTCCTTCTTCGCGCAGGGCAGACGCGACGGCCTTTTCCGCAACAGCTTTCGGATAGCCGAGCGACATCAGCGCCGCCGTTGTGTCTTCGCGTATCGCTTCCTCGTCGCTTCCCGCTGCGTGCGCGGCCACAAACTCCGGCTCGCCCTCTTCAAAGGTCATCTTCGCAAGCTTGTCGCGCAACTCGACCACAAGGCGCTCGGCGGTCTTGCGTCCCACGCCGGGCACAGTTGTGAGCCGCGCGATGTCGTTGTTCCTGATAGCTGAAATCAATTCGGCGGCGGCCATGCCTGAAAGCATCGTGATCGCAAGCTTCGGCCCTATGCCGCTCACGCTCGTCAATCGCAGGAAAAGTTCCTTCTCACGAGCAGTCCAGAAGCCGAACAGTTGTATCGCATCTTCTCTGACGTTGGTATGAATCCTGAGCGACACATCTGATCCCGGCTCGCCCAGTTCGTAAAAGGTCGAGACAGGGATGATGACTTCATACCCCACGCCGCCAACGTCTATGATTATGGTGTTGGGTTGTTTTTGATCGAGCTTGCCGGTGAGTTTCGCTATCAAATCTGTGGCTCCCTGGTCTGTTGAAACATGAGTTTACGAAAGCGCCCGCAAGGCTGTCAATGAAGCGTCAGTCAACGGCTTGTTGACGCTGACATAACTATTGAAAATCGCGGCGCGTAAGTTATACTCTGTTCGCAGTCAATTCCATCCACTACTGATGCCCCTTCCGGTTCACCGCGCCCCGATTGGTCTACGGTTATGATCTTTTCAAAGAAACATCGTGCTACGCTCAAGCGCGTATTATGGGTATTCATTCCTGCGGTGCTTGTTCTGGTTGTTGGCATCGGCGGGCTCGCTTTTTATATGATTCATCGTCTGGCTCATCCGCCGGTTACTCAACTGTACGGCTCGCCGCGCGATTTCCAGATAATAATGCAAAAGCCCATGTGGTACGAAGAGAAGTGGAATAACTCCGATTCGACACAAACCGTGGGGTGGTTCTTGAGCCGCGACAAATCTGGGCCTGCAATCATTCTCAGTCACGGTTACGGCTCGAACCGATCAGAGTTATTGACGCTCTCTTTCGAGTTGTGGAAGGCGGGCTATCACGTGCTTGTTTACGACCTGCGCGGGCACGGCGAAAGCCCTGTGAAGTGGTCGGGGCTTGGAACATACGAGAAAGACGATTTGCTCTCGGCAATCAAATTCCTCAAAGAGCGCAAGAATGAAAGCGGTCAATTGCTTCTCGATGGTCGAGTGGGATTGTACGGCGTCGATATCGGAGGTTACGTCTCGCTCGTGGCATCGGCGCAAGACCCTATGGTCAAAGCCATCGCGGTTGATTCGGTTTACCCGGATGTGGCGCACTTCATCAACTCGCGCCTGAAAACAATCGTCGGGAGCAATTCGCTGGGCAACCGTCTGGTTGATTCGAGTTGGACGGGCCGTTTGAGCGAACTGGTCATGCAGTTGTACCTGCTGAGACGCGAAGACACTGCGCCCGCGATTGAATCCGTGTCAACAGGCGCAGGCCGCCGATTCCTTTTCATCACGTCAAAAGATACGGGCGTGTATGATACGATGACGCGGGATTTATACAATGCGACGAAAAGCGCGAAAGAACTCGTCGAAGTTGACCGTTCGCGCATGGATCGCCTCTACGAAAAAGCGTCTTCGGA
>DATEKX010000597.1:0-5186 GCA_035277165.1 Blastocatellia bacterium
CGGCAGAAGCTCTATGGAAGGTACGCGCGGCGTGAAGTTGCGCAATCTGCTTGCCGCGTTTGAAGTCGCGTGTGCGCTTGTTTTGTTGATCGGCGCGGGCTTGATGGCCAGAAGCTTCTTGAGGCTTCAGGATGTGAATCCCGGTTTTGATGCGCAACGCGTGCTTACAGTGGGACTTTTTCTGCCGGGAACCAAATACAAAGAAGGGCCGCAGGTTGTCGCTTTCTACAAAGAGCTTTTGAGCAAAGCCGAATCTCTGCCCGGCGTGGTCTCTGCGGGCGCGATTGATACGTTGCCTCTCGACGTAGGCGGGAACGTCTTGGGCTTTGCGATTGAAGGCCGCCCGCCGCAACAACCCGGCGATGACACGCCTGACGCTGAACATCGCGTGGTGAGCGAAGACTATTTTCGCACGATGGGAATTCCGCTTCTGAGAGGCCGGTTGTTCGAGGGGCAGGATGGCCCGAACGCGCCTCAGGCTATAGTCATCAACGAAACGATGGCTAATCGCTACTTCCCCGGCGAAGACCCGCTTGGAAAACGGATTAATCTTGGAGACCCGCAAGATACCCCTTGGCTAACGATTGTCGGAATAGTCCGCGACACGCGGCACGAAGCTCTGAGCGCAGAGCCGTATTCGCAAATGTATGCGGTTCACACGCAGTCGCCGCGACGGTCGCTGGCTCTGGTCGTGCGAACTTCCGGCGACCCCCTGAGTTTTGTCCCTGCCATTCGCAGCCGGATTGCCGATATGGACAGAGACCTGCCGCTGTCGAACATGCGAACGATGGAGCAAATTCTTTCCGAATCCATCCTGAGACCGCGATTCAATACGCTGCTGATAACCATATTCGCAATCGTGGCTATGGTGCTCGCGTCGGTAGGCATTTACGGCGTGATCTCTTATTCAGTAAGCCAGCGCACGCACGAAATAGGCGTGCGAATCGCCTTAGGCGCGCAGCCGCGCGACATCTTCAAGATGGTCGTGGGACAGGGAATGAAACTCGCGCTTATAGGCGTGGGAGCAGGTCTCGTTATGGCATTCGCATTTACTCGCGTGATGGCGAGCCTGCTTTACGGAGTTGAGGTCACCGACCCTCTGACGTTTGCTGCAATATCGGCAGTGCTGACAGGCGTAGTAATTATAGCAAGCTACATCCCTGCGCGAAGGGCCACAAAAGTTGATCCGATGATCTCGCTTCGATACGAATAGCCAATTAAGAATTAAAAATTAAGAATTAAAAATCCCTCTTCGATTCCTGATTCTTAATTTTTAATTCTTAATTCTTAATTGGAGGTTTTATGGAGACTCTTATTCAAGACCTGCGTTATGCGGCGCGGATGCTGCGACGAAATCCCGGTTTCACTGCCGTGGCAGTCATCGCCCTTGCTTTAGGGATAGGCGCGAACACTGCGATCTTCAGCGTCGTTTACTCTGTTCTGCTCAAGCCGCTGCCATACAAAGATGCCGACCGCCTTGCAGTCGCAAACATATCTGTGCCTGATTACCGCGACCTGAAAGAAGCCAATCAGGTGTTTGATGAAACGGCTATCTGGGCTTCAAATCTCTACAGCCTCAACGCCAATGGCGAAGCGGAGCAGGTTCTTGGCGCGACCGTATCTCCGAGCTTTTTCTCGCTGCTCGGACAGGCGGCGATTGGCCGCGTCTTCGGGCCTGAAGAAGACCGCGAGCGACTCGTAGTTTTGAGCTATGACCTGTGGCAACGCCGATTCGGAGGCGTTATTAATACGCTCGGCCAGACGATAGACCTCGGAGGTCGCATACACACGATTGTCGGCGTGATGCCCAAAGAGTTTCAGTTTCCCAGTTCCGAATTCAAGCTCTGGGTGCCGTTCAACTCGGCTTTTGATGTAGCGCCACAGCAGGCTGAAAATCGTCAGCTTCGCATCTTTCGTTTGCTTGCGCACCTGAAACAAGGCGTTCAGATTAACGAAGCGCAGTCGGAAGTAGACGCAATAGCCGCGCGTCTCGAACAGCAATACCCCGATACCAACAGAGGCGTGCAAATCAGGTTCACGCCTCTGTATGAACGCATAGTTGGCGATGTCCGACCTGCTCTTCTGGTGTTGCTCGGCACAGTCGGATTCGTGCTGTTGATCGCCTGCGCGAACGTCGCAAATCTCATGCTCGCTCGCACGACTGTGCGCGAACGCGAGATCGCCATTCGCGCAGCGTTAGGCGCGGGCCGATGGCGCGTGACTCGCCAGCTTCTTACTGAAAGCGTGTTGCTGTCTGCGCTCGGCGGCCTGTTGGGCGTGCTGCTGGCGGTGTGGGGAATTGATGCGCTTGCGGCTCTCAGCCCCGGCGACATTCCGCGACTCGGAGCTATAAGCATCAGCCTGCCTGTCTTGTGGTTCACGCTCGCAGTATCTTTGCTTACAGGAATTTTGTTCGGCCTTGTGCCTGCGCTTAGTGCTTCGCGCTTCAATCTGAATAATGCGCTCAAGGAAGGCGGTCGCGGAGCGAGCGGCAATGCCTGGGGGCGGCGTATGCGAGGCGCACTGGTCGTAGGCGAAATCGCTTTGTCGCTTGTGGTGCTGATCGGCGCAGGGCTTTTGATTAAGAGCTTCTCGCAACTGTTGAAGTCCGACGCGGGCTTTGTAGCCGATAATCTGGTGACGATGAGTCTGGAATTGTTTCGCCTTGAAGACCCGCAGCGCCGCTCGAATGTGCTTCGTGACTGCGTAGCGAAGCTCGAACAGATTCCCGGCATCGAGGCCGTAGGCGCAAGCACAGGGCTTCCACCCGTGACCCCGCAACGCGGGACTCGATTCGCAATCGAGGGTCTGGAACTCACCGATTCTGAAGACGGAGCATACTTCATAGCAACAACGCCGGATTATTTTCGCGCGCTCAGAACGCCGCTCATTCAAGGGCGGGCATTCGACGCGCGTGATGCGGACGGTTCGCCGCTCGTAGCTGTGATCAATCAAAGCCTCGCGCGCCGCTTGTTCCCGAACGAAAACCCCGTAGGCCGTCACCTCAAACTCATCAACCCCGAGCAATCAAACGACTGGCGCATGATTGTCGGCGTGGTCGGCGATGTGAAGTATTCAGGGCTGGATGATCCCGGAGATGCGGCCATCTATACTCCTTTTCCGCAAACGCCTTTCCTGTGGTCTTACGTGATGGTCAGAACCTCGTCCGACCCTGCGAACTTCGCGGCGAGCATCAGAAGCGCGGCCTCTTCAGTGGACTCGAATATACGCGCGGTCAATCTTCAACCTATGAGCAAGCTGGTTTCCGGTTCGGTTGCGCAGCCGCGATTTTACATGACCCTGCTTTCGGCGTTTGCAGTGCTCGCTTTAATTCTGGCCGCAGTCGGGCTTTACGGAGTGATGGCTTATCTGGTCACGCAGCGCACGCGCGAAATAGGCGTGCGCATGGCGCTGGGGGCGCAGGCGTCGGACGTGCTGAAACTGGTCGTAGGTCAGGGAATGCTGCTGGCATTGATCGGTGTGATAGCAGGATTGCTCGGCGCATTCGCCGTCACACGTTTGATGTCGAGCTTGCTTTACGGCGTTTCTGCTACAGACCCGTTGACGTTCGCGGCGATAGCGCTCCTACTGCTGGGAGTGGCTCTGGGAGCCTGTTTCGTGCCAGCGCGTCGCGCCACAAAAGTAGACCCGATGGTCGCGCTTCGATATGAATGATTTCAAATCTCAAATCTGAAATTTGAAATTCATGGATTTGTTCGTGCGCGCGACGGGTGAGCAGCCTCGCCCGTCGCGCGTTTATGTAGACCTCAAGAAGTTAAGCCGGAACGACTGTTGCCATCGCCGACTTCTTCAATCCGAAGTACTCCAAACCGGCAAACACCGCCACTCCAAACGCCTGAGCCGCGACGAATATATAACCCAGTTCAGTCGGAGCGACCCATCCGGTCAGCAAAAGCAGAAAGCTGTCTACTGTCCAGAGCGCGTTCAAAACAATGACTGTCCAGACCACAAATTGCGAGAGCTGCTCTCGCGTTGCCAGATAGACAAGGAACGCCGCAAAAGGCATCAGAATGATGCCCGCATAGCGTAATAGCGTTGTCGGCAATCCTAAAAACTGCTCAAGAAAACCGGAGCCGAACATCATCAGTAATCCGGTTGCGATGCAGGTTGCTGCGTCAGCACACAACACACGGCGAAGAAAAGTCGAAATACGAACTGATTGCATAGTAATCCTGAACCTCCTTTTAGCCACCATTAGTTATTGAGCATGATGCGTACTCGATTCCGCCCTGCCTTCCCGCATAATTTCATAACTGCTGACGGAGAACAATTACCTCAAAGGTAATGGAGCGCTTTCTCGACTTGTGATAGCGTAGAGCGATGGTGAGCAACGTTCAAACTCAATCGGTGGGCAATCTTTTGCGCGAGTGGCGCATGAAAAGGCGCATGAGCCAGCTTGACCTCGCTTGTGAAGCAGATATTTCGGCCAGGCACTTGAGTTTTCTCGAAACGGGACGTTCCAGCCCAAGCCGCGAGATGGTTCTCCATCTTGCCGAACAACTGGAAGTTCCCTTGCGCGAGCGCAACTCCTTGCTTGTTGCAGCCGGATATGCGCCGGTCTTTAGAGAAAGGCCGCTCGAAGACCCACAGCTTCAGGCGGCGCGCAAGGTTATTGATTTATTGCTGGCAGCACACGAACCCTTTCCGGCGCTCGCCATTGACCGTCATTGGACTTTGGTTGCATCAAACCGTGCGGTCTCGCTTTTACTGGCCGGAATTGAACCGGCGTTGCTAGAGCCGCCGGTCAATGTGCTTCGCCTCAGCATGCACCCGCAGGGACTCGCGCCGCGAATAGTTAATTTAGCAGAGTGGCGTTCGCATCTTCTCGCGCGTCTGCGCCGCCAGATTGACGCGACCGCAGACCCGGTTCTTACCGCATTATTTAACGAACTCAGCAGCTATCGAGCGCCGAGCGGCAACAAATACAACGCGCCAGCCGATACAGACTATGCAGGCGTGGCAGTGCCCGTACAACTCGCAACAGCAGACGGAGTCCTTTCGTTTCTCAGCACAACAACCGTTTTCGGAACGCCCGTTGATATTACTTTGTCGGAACTGGCGCTTGAGTCATTCTTTCCAGCCGATACTGCTACGTCGGACATCTTAAATCGAATCCTTAAGAGCCCGTATTGAAATGGCAGAGCGACCCGCAAACAGCCTGCGCG
>DATEKX010000598.1:0-3569 GCA_035277165.1 Blastocatellia bacterium
CTTTACCTCTGGATAGATTACCCGTCCTTCGATAAAGAGCTTGAGATCGTGCGCGCCAAAGTTCCTGCAATAAGCGCTTCGCTTTCCGCAGAGATCACGCGCGTGATTCAGGCGGTTAGAAAACTGAATATGGCGAAAGTCCCCGGCGTAGCCGAAACGCTCGACTGGGCTGCGGCGCTTGCGGCCTTGAACACGACGGAACTAGACCCGGCGGTGATTGCCGAAACTAAGGGTTGTTTTTTGAAGGACGAATCCGATCTGCGCAAGTTTGAATCGGAGCTTGCCGCCGGTCGCCTCGACTCTGTCTCATGACCGAAGCCAGTTTACTGACGAACACCATACTGTTTTCGAGGGCGCTCAGGGAACGCGGCTTCGCTGTGACACCTTCCGAGACGATTTGTGCGATCACAACGCTTGAGCTTATAGACATCAACGACCGGCAAGAGACTTTCCTGAGTTTACGAAGCGTTCTCGCATCGCGCGCAGAAGATTATCCGGTGTTTGAAGAACTCTTTGAAGATTTCTGGAATCGAATTAGCCGAAAGCGACAGGCGCGCGCGTCTGTCGAGCGCGAACAGCAAGCGCGACTTTCTTCGCCGCAGCAAACGGGCAAAGGGCTGTCATACTTTCTCGAACACTGGGGCCGCGCTGAATCCGGTTCTGCTCGATCAGCAAAATTGCCTGTCGCGAGCGATATCGAATCATTCGCCGAAAAAGATTTCAGCCTGTTCACCGAAAACGAGCTTGAAGAAATCAGCCGGTTGGCCCGGAGAATTGTTCGCAGGCTTGCTCGCCTGCCAAGCCGCCGGTGGAAACCCGTAAGACGCGGCCCAAGAGTTCTGCTGCGCCGCACGCTGCGCCGCTCTTTGAGCACGGCAGGCGAATTAGTGGAACTATCGTTTGTGCGACGTAAACAAAAAAAGACACGACTGGTTGTAATCTGCGATGTGTCAGGTTCGATGGACATCTACAGCCGCATCCTTCTGCAATTCATCTACGGGCTTCAAAACAGTTTCGCGCGCGTGGAAACGTTCGTCTTCAGCACTTCGCTCGAACGAATAACCGCGCACCTGAAACACAGAAACTACAGTCAGGCTCTCAAGCGATTATCAAACAACGTGCGTGGCTGGTCCGGCGGTACGCTGATCGGTCGAAGCCTTGCGGCGTTTAATTCTATCTGGCTGAAACTGATTGATAAGCGCACTATCGTAATTATCATGAGCGACGGATGGGACACCGGAGAGCCTGCCGAGCTTGCTGCTGCGATGGCCGAATTGAAGAGGCGCGCGGGCCGTTTGATATGGCTCAATCCTTTGCTCGCAAGCCCCGACTATCAGCCGCTGGTTCGCGGTATGCAGGCGGCGCTTCCTTCTATAGACGTGCTCGCCCCGCTCGATAATCTGGCGAGCCTCAAAGCATTAGAGCAACACCTGATTTTATGAGGCGATGATGGACGAAGTCTTCGACCAGCTTGAGACTCTTACGAAGACGGAGAAGCGAGTCGCGATGGCTACACTGGTCGCAACTCGTGGAACGAGTCCGAAAAAAGAAGGAGCGAAGATGTGGGTAAGCGAGCGCGGGCGTATACTGGGGTCTGTCACCATCGGCGGGTGCGTTGATGCGCGAGTTATCGAAGCCGGGGAAGAAGTGCTCGCCACACTCAAGCCTCAAATTCTTTCTATAGACATGGGCGAAGAGGATGCGTGGGAAACAGGTTTCACATGCGCTGGAAATGTGCAGGTCTTAATCGAGCCTCTGGACCTGACCGACACTGATAATTATTTGCTGAACCTGTACCGCGCAGTCCGCCGGGCAGTGGAAGGCGGAAAGCGTGCGATAGTCGCGACGCTGCTTGAGCGCCCTTCATCAAGAATCGTGGTCTTTGAAGACGGCAGGGTAATCGGCACATTGGGCGACGAGGCGTTTGACGAGCAGGCGCACGCGACCGCGCTTGAACTGATCGGCAAGCGCGTTTCTCGCACAGTCAAGGATATATTCTTCGAGTTGCACGGGCCGCCCAATACCTTAATCGCTTTTGGAGCAGGGCCGGTTTCGATGCATCTGGTGAATCTGGCAAAAGAGATGGGATTGAAAACCATAGTCGTTGACGGCAGACCGCGATTTGCGACTAGAGAGCGCTTTCCTCATACAGACGAATTGCTGATCGGAATTCCGTCTGAAATTGCTCGCACTCTGGCTTACACATCGTCCACATTTGTCGTGCTGGCCGCGCACGATTACAAGTACGACATCCCTGTGCTGAAAGTCGTTCTTCAGACTGAGGCCGCATACATAGGAATGCTGGGGAGCCGCCGCCGAGGTCAGGCCATTATGGAATTCTTGAAAGAAAGCGGCATCGAGCAATCCGCGCTTGATCGCATCAGAGTGCCGATGGGCTTAGACATCGGCGCGGAATCGGCTGCCGACATCGCTCTGGCCGTATTGGCTGAAGCGATGGCGGTTAAAGCAAACAGACCGGGAACACCTGTGAGCAAGAAACAACAGGAGTGATGATGCGGGCGCTCTATAGCGAAATTATCCTCGATCATTTCCGCCATCCGCACAACTTCGGCAGCCTGCCCGACGCGGATGTCGCTTGCGAAGAGGTGAATCCGTTATGCGGTGATCGCATCAGAGTTGAATTGAAAATGGATGGCAGCGTGATCGAAGCGGCTCATTTTTCGGGCGATGGATGCGCGATCAGCATCGCGGCAGCTTCTATACTCACAGAACTGATTGTAGGCGCAAACATTGACACGGGCGATGAATTGATTTCCGGCCAGCAGATTCTTTCATCGCTCAAGAGCGACATCAAGCCTTCACGCATGAAGTGCGCAATGCTTGCGCTTGAAGCGCTTCGCTCAGGTGTTAAAAATTACAAGCAGTCAAAACAGAACGGGTGATGCCGGATGGTCACAGTTTAAAGATGTCCTTTGCCAGATGAATCCCTTCTACCAGCCTGTCAATTTCTTCTTTCAGATTATAGAAAGCCAGAGAGACGCGCGCGGTCGCAGATGTCTTAAACCGTTTGTGCAAAGGCTCGGCGCAATGGTGGCCTGCCCTGATGGCAATGCCGTGACTATCGAGAATAGTCGCTACGTCATGTGCGTGCACGCCCGCGATGACAAACGACACGATGCCGATTCTCTTGCGCGGATTGCCAATGACGCGCACGCCTGAAATCTCGGAAAGCTTTGTGACCGTATAGTCGAGCAGTTCATCTTCGTGCGGAGCGATTCGCTCAAGGCCAATCGCGTCGAGATAGTCGAGAGCAGCGCCGAGTCCAATCGCGCCTGCGACATCAGGCGTTCCCGCCTCGAACTTCGCAGGCGGCGGCTTGAAACTGGTCTTTTGAAAAGTGACAGAATTGATCGCGCCGCCTCCTGTCTGGTAAGGAAGCATTTCCGCGAGTCGTTCGGCTTTGCCATACAGCACACCAATTCCCGTAGGGCCATAAATCTTGTGCCCTGAAAAAGCATAAAAGTCACAATCCAATTCTTGCACATCCACTTTGAGATGAGGCGCAGATTGCGCGCCGTCAACAAAAACCGGAATGTTTTGTCGGTGAG
>DATEKX010000599.1:0-6318 GCA_035277165.1 Blastocatellia bacterium
CTCTGCGCTCGTGGCGAGCAAAATGGAAGCCGATTTGCTGGTGATGCTTACAGACGTTGAAGGGCTTTACACGGCTGATCCCGGCAGTTCGAATGAAGCTGCGCTCATTCCGCTGGTCGAAGAGATAACGCCGGAGATAGAAGACCTCGCGCGCGCTTCCGTATCCACTTCGCGTGTTGGGCGCGGAGGAATAAGGACGAAACTCGATGCCGCGCGCATTGCGACTCGCTCGGGCTGCGCGGCGGTGATAGCGAGCGGCAAACTGCCCGGCGTCATCGCGCACGTCTTTGCGGGCGATGAACTGGGGACGCTTTTTCTTCCGCAATCGAGCCTGCCGGGCAAACGGCGATGGATAGCGTTTGCGACCAGCGTCAAAGCCGCGCTCGTTGTGAACGAAGGCGCGCGGCACGCGCTCGAAGAGCGTAAAGCCAGTCTACTCGCGGCAGGCATACTCGATGTGCGAGGCCGATTCGAGCGCGGCGATGTGGTGAGCATACTCGATGAGCAGGAACATGAATTTGCGCGCGGGATAGTCAATTATTCGAGCGTCGAAGCGCGCAAAATTTCAGGTCTGCGGTCGGACAAGATAGACGAGTTGATAGAAAATCGCAGCTATGACGCGCTGATTACGCGCGACAACATTGCGTTCCTCGAAAAGAGATGAATCAACAGATGAATTTATTATGTCGGTAATCGAATCAGCAAAAAAAGCTAAAGCGGCATCGGCTGTGCTCGCGCGCATCTCGACCGAAGCGAAGAACCGCGCGCTGGCCGAGATCGCCCGCGCTATAGAAACGAACGCGGAAAAAATATTCGAGGCGAACGGCAAAGACCTCGATGCCGCAAGGCCCAGAGTCGAGACAGGCGAGATGGCCGAATCGCTCTACCGGCGACTGAAACTCGATACGGGCAAGCTGCGCGACATTGTCGCAGGCATACAGCAAGTGGCGGCGCTCGAAGACCCTGTCGGTCGAGTTACGCTTGCGACGGAACTGGACGAGGGGCTGCGGCTCTATCGCGTGAACTGTCCGGTGGGTGTAGTCGGAGTCGTGTTTGAATCTCGCCCCGACGCGCTGACACAGGTTTCTTCGTTGTGTTTGAAGAGCAGTAACGCCGTGTTGCTCAAAGGCGGGCGCGAAGCTGAACATTCGAACAGCGCGCTGTTCGAGATTATTCAAAGAGCTATAACTGACGCAGGATTGCCAGCCGATATGATGGTGTTGCTCGAAAGCCGCGAAGACGTGAACGAGATGTTGAAGGCTGAAGGCTTTGTTGATTTGATCATCCCGCGCGGCTCGAATGCGCTTGTTCGGTACGTGCAGCAGAATACGGTTATTCCTGTTCTGGGTCATGCCGAAGGCATATGTCACATCTACGTAGACCGCGCGGCAGACCTCGATAAAGCATTCGAGATTGTGATGGATGCGAAGCTGCAATATCCGGCTGCGTGCAATGCGGTCGAGACGCTTCTGGTAGATGGGGAAGTGGCGCGCGAGTTTTTGCCGCGAATGATAATCACGCTTCAAGAGCGAGGCGTTGAAATAAGATGCGACGAACGATCACGAAAAAAGTACGGCATTACGAATGTTGCCAAAGCGCGAGATGAGGATTGGCAGACCGAGTACTGCGATTTGATTCTGTCGGTCAAAGTCGTGAGCGGGATAGATGAGGCGATAGAGCATATCAATACTTTCAGCTCGCGACACACGGATACAATCATCACAGAAGACCGAGCGCAGTTCGAGCGATTCTTTGCAGAAGTAGACTCGGCGGGAGTTTACCTGAACGCCTCAACGCGATTTGCCGATGGCTTTCGTTATGGTTTCGGCGCTGAGGTTGGCATAAGCACAGGCAAGCTGCACCCGCGCGGCCCTGTCGGGTTAGAAGGACTCGTGACATACAAGTACAAGCTGGTCGGCGCAGGGCACACGGTCGGAATGTACTCAGGCCCCGACGGCAGGCGATTCACGCATAAACCGATTAACGAAGGATAGAATGGTAATGATGAAGAGATTATTTGTTTGTCTGATACTGCTTACATTATCTGTCGCCGTGCAGGGATTGCCGCCGCAAAACAAAAATCCCAAAACTGTTATCAACGACCAAAAAGCAAAACAGATGTTGCTGGGACAACATCGCTTCTCGCTTCAATGGATAAGCTGGGATTATTTCGGCAAAGCCAACATCACCGAATCAAAAGGCACTCTGCTCATAAAGGGAGAACAAAAAGGGCGAGGCAATACGGATTACCTGACCCTTGACGGCATAATCACGATGGTTGATGCCAAAGAGTTCGCCTTCAAAGGAACTATCGTCACCCAGGTGAGCCACATCAATAACGGCCAGCCTTGCAAACGCGAAGGCGAGATGACCTTCAGAATCACAGGTAATAGAAAATACTGGCGGCTTAAAGAGATGAATAACCCGTGCGAAGAGGTTGTTGATTATGTGGATGTCTTCTTTCGTTAATCACAGTCGCGTGTAGTAAGCTTCGCCCGCGCACGCGCGACAAAGTGTGCGGCCATCGCGCACAACCTCGCGCAGGTCGTTGACTCCTTCGCCACATTGGTCGCACTGCACCCTTGAAACTGGCCTCCCTGGCCTATCCTGTGTCGGCACGCTTACCGACACGCGTTCGATTTTGAACAACTCTTCGTCCGGCAGTTGCTTGTATGCGTGAAGCTGCCTTTCATACTTGTTGTCAATTTCAGGAAAGCAGCGATCAGCCGATTCGCGTGACTGGTCGAGCGCGGCTATGCGAACGGCTTCGCCTGTTTTCGTGTTCACAAAAGTAGCGGCGAGCTTGCCGTAGTCGTAATATTTCATCGTTCGTTTGCCGAGCCTGCATCCTGTCACAGTATTAATCGCATCGGCAGCGCAACGATCAATTTCGATAAACACTAATAATTTCTTTTGGTCTGCTCCGCGCGGGTCGTTTACACCAACAGCGCGGCAACCGAGCATCGCCATCCTGACGCCGAGCACCTGGCCTGCGCACATATGACCATGCGAATGCTCGGCTCGTACGAGTAATTCATCGAGGGTTTCCATCTCTTCCTGATTATAGTCCCGGTAAGTGCCAATTCAAAATTGCGCGACCGGATTATTAGTCGTAGAGCAGGTATGACTGTCGCCGTGATACGAATTGATCGAGGCCCGCACGCCAGCTTTCTTCTATCTCGCGTGTCGCTGTGCCAGCTTCGATCATTTGTCGCAAGCTCGCGGTTCCGTTGATTACGTCGAAAGGCAATTTGTCATGTACGTATTCATAAGGTGGTTGCTTCCATCTGAACTCGTTTGGATAGAGGTTGCGAATCGCGTTCGTGATCGCAACGCCTGTGATGACGGGCTTGAACGAGTGGCGGTTGGTCACGTGAATCTGGATGCCGCCGCACAATTCGCTTTTGAATTTGTGAAACGTCGGCTCGAAATGCATCGGGCGAAAGATTGCGCCCGGCAGTTGATCTTCCGCCAAGCGCTCGATCAGTGCTTGTGGCTCTATGTATGGCGCGCCGATTATCTCGAATGGTTTTGTCGTGCCTCGGCCTTCCGAAACAGTCGTGCCTTCGATCATCACTGAGCCGGGATAGACCACAGTCGTGTCAACTGTCGGTATGTTCGGCGAAGGCAATACCCACGGCAACCCTGTATCTTCAAACCACATCGCGCGTCGCCAGCCGTCCATCTTTACTACGTAAAGATCGCAGCCGATTCCAAATTCGCTGTTAAACATTTGCGCAAGCTCGCCTGCGGTCATCGCGTGGCGCATCGGAATCGGGTACATTCCGACGAACGAGCGGAACTCCGGCTCATGAATATTGCCTTCGATATCAATACCATTGATGGGATTGGGGCGGTCGAGGACTATAAACTTTTTCCCGCATTCACGCGCGGCTTCCATCGCAAGCGCCATCGTGTAAACGAAAGTGTAAACGCGCGTACCTACATCTTGAACATCGAACACGAGCACGTCTACGTCGGCAAGCATCGCAGGTGTTGGCTTGCGCGTTTCGCCGTAAAGCGAATAAGAGGGCAACCCTGTGCGCTTATCGCGAAACGTCTGCCACTCGATCATGTCGTCTTGCGTTTCTCCGCGAATGCCGTGCTGCGGGCCGAACAGCGCAGTCAGATTGATTCGTTCGTGTTTGTGAAACAGATCAGCGGCGTGATCGAAACGAGAGTTTATCGAAGCAGGATTTACTATCAATCCTACCCGCGCGCCGTCAAACAGGTGGACGTGAGATTCGAGAAGAACTTCGAGGCCGAGTTTCATACCATCTTATCCGCACAGCACAGAGCCGCCGTTTACGTTGAGGATTTCGCCGTTGACGTGGCTCGCAAGGTCGGATGCGAGAAAGAGAATCGGCCCGGCTATCTCTTCTGCCGTGGCGACGCGACCGAGCGGTATCAGATCGCGAACCTTTTTTCGTATTTTCGGATCGCTCAAAGCTTCAGCCGCCATGTCTGTCGCCACCCATCCCGGCGCTACGCAGTTGACGGTTATGCCGCGCGGCCCAAGCTCCGACGCAAGCGATTTGGTCATCGAGATGGTCGCGCCTTTTGTCGCCGCGTAGTGCGAATGCCTTGCCTCGCCGCGCTGACCGGCTGTTGACGAAATCAAAATCATAGTGCCGCGCTGTCGAGGTATCATTACTCGCGCGGCCTCGCGGCAACACGCATAGATTGATTTCAAATTTACATTTAAGGTTTCGTCCCATTCGCGCTCGGTCATGCTTTCAATCGCGGCCTCTTTCCAGATGCCCGCGTTCGCAACCAGAATGTCGAGCGAGCCGAAACGATTAACCGTAGACTTGATCATCTTTTCAATTGACGCAGTGCGCGAAACATCGGCTTTGATAACGAGCGTCTCTGCGCCTAACTTTTGGCATCGGGCGGCGACTCGCGAAGCCGCGTCGCGATCATTCAGATAGTTGATGACGATGCCGTGCGTGCCAGCTTCGGCGAACTTGATGGCTGTTGCTGCGCCGATGCCGCGCGACGCGCCCGTTATGATTGCGATTTTTCCAGCCAGATTGATCATTGTAACGTTTGCTCAATCGCCAACTGCCGCAGCCGTTGCCATCTCTGTTTCAACGTGATGCCTGATCTCTTCGCGCGGCAGGAAGTAAGCGCAGACGGCGCTCAATAAAGTTACCGCCGAAGCAAATATCAGAACATTGCGAATGCCGTAAACGGGGACAAGCCCGTTGAGCGCAGGAGGTGCAAGCGCCCCTACGCCCCACGCTGCGCCCATCATCAATGCCGATACAGTGCTGGTTTGACCCGGCACCAGTTCTTGAGCCATCGCGACGTTGACCGGAATTGTCGAAAGCAGAAAGAACCCGCCTAACCCTAAAAACACAAGACCCAATGCTCCGCTCGTCAGAAACGCTCCAACCATAAGCGGCCCTGCCAACAGCCCTGAATAAAGCGTTACTGCGCGCCCGGAGAATCGTTCCGCCATAAACCCGCCTGCCAGTCCGCCAACTCCGCCCAACAACAGAAAGATCGTTTGCGTGTTTCCTATGTCAGTCAATTCGTAGCCGCGATCTTTGAGCAGAAAGGGCAGATAATTATTTGTCGTCATCTGCAAACCGGAACGGATGACTGTAATCAGATAGAGCAACAAAAGCGGCTGCCACGCTGCGCGCAATGCATTCAGCAATTGCCACTTGATTTTTTCGACTCCCGGCGCGGCTTTAACCGGAGCATCCAAGGGCGGGCAGATGCGATAAAGCACTAGTGATGTCACCAGCCCCAAACCGACTACATAATAAGAATGTTCGAGGCCGAATCGCGCAACGACTCTTGTAATCACAAGCGGCCCGAACGCAAAGCCGAGCGTGCCAAGCGCTGAAAACATCGCCATGCCGATTCGTCGCCGCTCGCCCGATGCAGCCGCAGCCATCGCTGCCGCTTGCGGGTGAAACGAGCCGATGCCTATTCCGCCCGCGACAAGCAGAACAACCAGCATTTCGTAAGACGGCGCAAGCCCTATCATCGAAACAAAGATGGCTGTGATGGTCGGGCCGAAGACGGCAAAAAATCTGCGCGCGTAACGGTCTGAGATGAAGCCGTAAAGAGGCTGCATCAACGAGGATGAAATGGCGTAGAGAGGAGCGAGCCAGAAGACTTGAGCATTCGTCAGTCCCAGCTTTGCCTGCAAGAGTGGGAGCAGCGGATAGATGATGCTCGAATAAGAATCGTTGACGAAATGCGCGGCGCACAACGCTGTGAGTGTCAGGTGATCTATCTTGCGCATAATCTGCCCGCGAGTTTAGGCGGATTAGCGCCTTGCTTTGACTTCTTCGCTTGCGC
>DATEKX010000600.1:0-15233 GCA_035277165.1 Blastocatellia bacterium
TAACAACTCGCTTTTCCCGTCTGTCGTGATGATGGAAGATAAGCAAGGGGCGGCTGCGCTTGATCGGTCGCGCGCGCTTGTCAGTCCATTGCGCGCCGTAGCGGTTGCGCTCGCGGCGCGAGATTTCGGCATCAGCATGGCTTCGCTGATCTTTTTTCCATTCGTAACCATGTTGATGACTATGCTTTTCGGCGGCGCACGCGGTGACGCGCTCAGAGTGTTGACGGTGCCGACGATGAGAAATTTCATCACGGGCTATTGCTGGTTCATTTTAATAATCATGCACACGGTCTACAGCGCCGTGCCGCTCGCCGCCCTCTATTTCAAGGCGAGGCAAGCCAGCGGCGAGCGTCTCGACGAAACGGCTTCGCGCGATTGGCAGGGCGAGGATAAAAAACGCACGGATAAAATGAGCAAGGCAACCGTCGTGTGGTTCACAGCGCCGCTCGTCATGCTCGCCATCATAGTATTTTCATCAGTGAGCAACTTTGGCCTGGCTTCGGAAGACTCTTTCCTCGAAGCCGTTCGCAAAGGGCGCGTCGCAACTGTAAAGCGGATGCTCGCAAACGGGGCGTCTGTTAATGACAGCCGATTCGGCGTAAATGTGTTGATGTACGCAGCCAAAGACGGCCACGCCGATATTGTCAGAGAATTGCTCGCGGCGGGCGCGAAGTTGAATGCAAAGGACAATGACGGCGACACCGCGTTGATGTACGCGGCGATTGATAATCGCGCAGAAATAGTGAAAGATTTATTGACGGCGGGCGCTGACGTGAATGCAAAGAACAAAAACGGCACTACGCCGCTGATCGCCGCATCGCTCCGAGGGAGAACGGAGCCTGTGAGAGCATTGCTCGCGGCTGGCGCTGACCTTCGGGTAAAAGACGACATGGGCAAAACTGCTCTGATGTATGCCGAAGCAGAAGGCCACGCCGATATTGTTCAGATGTTAAAAGCTGCCGAAAACGAATAGAATTACTGATCGTGAGCGAAATCAAACCACAGCCAATCAAACCGACTATCGCATTCGACGCGCTCGACCGCATTGACATTCGCGTCGGCACGATAGAGTTAGTAGAAGACGTTAAAGGGTCGAGCAAGCTGGTAAAGCTCACGGTTGATTTCGGCGATCATAAAAGGACGATACTGGCCGGGATGAAACAGGAGCGCCAGAACCCGAAAGAGATTGAAGGCCGTCAGGCTTTGTTTGTCGTCAACCTTGAACCTAGAAAGATGATGGGCGAAATATCGGAAGGCATGTTGTTCGACCTCGGATATGCCGACGGCATCACGCCCGCGCTCGCAGTGCCCGAAACAAGTGTGCCCAACGGCACGCGCGCCGGGTAATGCTTTAACCAGAAAAGGAGATCAACCTTGCCGCAGCAAGCACCATCGAGAGGAAATCCGGTTCAGGACTACGTAACCGTAGCCGAACGAATAGAAAAGTTCTATCAGCGCCATGAAAACGGAAGGATAGTCACACACATCGTAGAGCATGATGCAGAGCGCGGTTTCATATTGATGCGCGCTGAAATCTATCGTAGCGCCGATGACGCTCTGCCCGCTGCGACAGGCCACGCCTACGAGTTCAAATCTGAAGGTTACGTCCAGCGCACAAGCTATATTGAGGTGTGCGAGACTTCGGCTGTAGGCCGCGCGCTCGCAATGGCGGGGTTTGAAGTGAGGCGCGGTATTGCGAGCCGCGAAGAGATGGAGAAAGCAGCGCGGGCAGCGCGGGCAGAACCGGCTAGAGAAAAAGAGAAGCCCGCGCCCGCTCAACCGGCTAAACCAGCGCAACAAGCGACGAACGCCAATCAACCGGCGACCGACGAGCAGAAGCAGGACATACTCGACCTGCTTGAAATGCTGCAGCCGGGAGACCGCCGCGCGCAGCGAAGAGTGTTAGTCGAGATGACGGGTAAAGAATCGCGCGATGACCTGACTCAACACGACGCATCCAGCCTGATAACAAAACTGAAGCGGGAAGTTGACGAAGGCAGCATTTAACCGAGCTTGCGAACGAGCATAATCGCTTTCATAGGATGGCGGTCGAGCACGCGAAAGCGAGCGGCAAAATCTTCAGGCTCTACGCCATCGCGCAAATCAACTACGGCAAGCTCCGCGTCCTGTATCCGCTCAGGCGAGCCGAACTGGCGATAACGTGACGCGCGCACAGTCGTCAATTTGATGTCTATGTCAGATGATCTTTCGGCTTCCGGCAAGCTCAGTAACTTCATGTTCTCCATACTCTCAAAATGTTCGTTTGAAAGCCAGACGTTGAATGTCATCTAAAGGGCCACATATTTCGCTGGTATAAATTCGCGCCGTTTCATCTTTGCCTGCTGTAAGCACGAACTTTCCTGTGGGATCAAAAACCGCGTTGTTCACATTGTTTGTGTGATTGATCAATCTGGCCATCACGTTACCTGTCTTTATCTCCCATATCTGCGCCGTTTTATCCAGGCTTGATGTCACGACGAATCTTCCATCCGGGCTGAATGCGGCGCTGATTAACCAGGCCGAATGCCCGCGCAGTTCAGCTATGCTTCGCCCGGTTTTCACTTCCCAAACGTGCGCCGTGCGATCATAGCTTGATGTCACCAATTGCTTGCCATCCTTACTGAATGCAGCAGTGGAAATGCCATCCGAGTGCCTTAATACCGGGCCTTGCTCTCGCCACGCGCCTGATTTATCTGCGGCCCAAATCCGTGCCGTGTTGTCCATCTTGTAAATAACGATTTTCAATCCGTCGCCGCTCAGATAAGGAGAACTGATTACGCCTCCTTCTGTTGTGAATGCTTCTGCGAACTTTCTCCATCCGGCTTCGCTGACTTTCCATACCTGAACTATTCTCCTGTCATCTTCGGCATTACCTTCGCTCGACACAGCTAAAAAGTTGCCCTCAGAATCAAGCGATGAATCGAGTCTTGGAACGATGTGACGCATACGGTCGCTCGTCTCGTGCCATTCACCATCAGCATCAATCTTCCACAATTGCCCGATGTTATTTCCGGTAACGGTGAGCGCAATGTTTCCTTTAGGGCTGATTGCCGCAGCAGCGACCGCCATATTATGAGCGATTGGATTTCCAAATTTATGCGCGGCTCCTGTCGGGTCAACTTGCCAGACCTGAGCGGTGCTGTCGAAACAAGCCGTGATGGCAAAAGCGCCGTTTGAACTGAAGTTCGCATCCAACACCTGCGAATTATGAGCGAGTTCGGCGCAATTATTTTCAGTGCTTAACTGCCAGATGCATGCCGTTTTATCGTTGCTGGCCGTTACGATAAATTTATTGTCCTGACTGAAAACGGCATATCTTATCGCGTCCGTATGGCCTCGCAGTTCGGCGAGTATCCTGCCCGTTTGCGCTTCATAAACATGCGCCTCATTGTCGTAACTTCTTGTCAGCACCCACTGACTGTTCGGGCTAAACTTAGCGCCTTTCACAGCGCCGGTGTGGCCGTGCAATTGCGCCAGCATTGCTCCTGTGCTCGCATCCCAGATTCGCGCTGTGCTGTCATCGCTGGCCGTGACAATTTTTTTGCCGTCAGGGCTGAACTCTGCGCTGAGAACAGGTTCTCTGTGTTCTTTCAATTCCTTCGGTGAACGTTCGATATGATCCATATCCCAGAGATAAGCTCTGCCGTTATCGCAGGCTGTGACAAGATGCTTGCCATCGGGACTGAACGACGCATCTCTTGCTATCATGTCGTGAACCAACTCAGACTTAAGCTCTCCGGTCTTCAAATCCCAGAGTCGCACCTTCAAGCCGCTCACAGTTACGGCCATATTATTGTCGGGGCTGAATCGCGCAACGGAAACTTTTCCATCGTGCCTGAAAGGCTCGCACAAAACGTTTCGCCCGGTTCCAGCGTCCCATAGCTGCGCGGTATTGTCATCGCTCGCCGTTAATATGAACCGCCCGTCGCTGCTGAATTCAGCCATACAGACAGGGCCGCTATGCACCATTGGTGGGCCTAGCCTTTGCCCTGTTCCGGCGTCCCATACTTGAGCCGTATTGTCATCGCTGGCCGTGACCACCATCGTGAAATCAGAGTTGAATTTCGCGCGATTGACTTTGTCTTTATGTTCAAGAGTGAACTTTAGCTTTCCGGCCTTTGCGTTCCATATCCTTGCCTTTCCATCGTCACTCGCTGTCAGTACCAGTTCGCCATCACGGCTGAATTCAGCCGATCTTACAGCATTCTCATGTGAGCCGAGCTTCAAACGCAAATGCGATTCAAACAGCGATTGCCTCAATGCCTCTTCTGCCTCTTCGGTTTCTCTGACATGTATTGCCCGAAGAGCCATCTCAATACTCTTTTCAGGGCTTCTCGATAAATTCGAGATGGCTTTTATCGCCCATTCGCGCGACGAGGCTGTCGCGTACAAATTATAATATGTGACAGCGAACGCCACTGGTATCATCAGGTAAGCAATCAGTTTTATCGGCTCGGAGTTCTGGAGCAGGAAGATAAGTATTCTTTCAGACCGCTTTGAAGTTCTCTCGTCAATGCTTACTGGAATTGCCGAGCCGGTTAACAACGGAATCCAGTTCTGAGCCATAAAACCGTCGTCCGGTTTTCCCTGTTTAAGAAAATAGTCGCTATGCCCAAAACTGTAATATCTATTCATGAACTGGTCACCAGTCATGCCTGCGAATCCGATTCGCCCTGCCATGCCTGTAAAAAGCACAACAAGTTGATTGAGCACAAGAACCCAATCATTAATTCCGCATTCGTTAATGACTCTGTAAACCACGCCCTTATCCAGCAGGTCGTTCCAGGGAAATCCGGGCTTGAGGACGCTTCCCGCAAGAATGATCGTGTGAATTTTTGGGCGTTCGGCCTCTGGAAGCCGCCGCAGTCCCCAGCCTACCAGATGAGTCCCGAAACTGTGCGCGACAATATCAATGCGCGCGTCTGAATGCCACTTCTTCAGTTCCTTTAATTGCCACATAAATCGCCGCGTCATTATCCATCGCATAAAAGGAAGCATAAAAGCCAGAGAAGAAAAGTAGTTGAATTTGTAATGTTCCGCCGTGATGTTCGAGTCAGATTGTTCGACGAGATTTCCCAGTCGAGCCTGCCACTGGCCATAGGTGCGAATGCCATGAACTGTAAGAACAATGTGCGGGGAAGGCTTTGGAGAGACTTGCATACTGATTCTCCTTATCCCACGAATTTGATAGTGGTACTTTTTATTACCTTGCGGGGTGCTTCAAAAAAACGGCTTATTTCCGTCGTGTTGATCGCGTCCATACAATGTATGACGCAAAAGCTTGCAAGACTAATGCATAAACTCTGAATTAAGTTCCCTGCAAAGTCGAGAGTGGGCTTTCGGGCATGATTTAATTCAAACTTTCAATCAGGCGCGGCACATCCGCAAAATTATCCGTCACATAGTCGGCTGCCGTGATTTCAGTTTCACTGATCGGCGTCACGCCTGTGAAGCGAATTGCGTAATAGCCTGACAGCTTTGCGCCGACGATGTCCGTGAATTCAAGATCGCCTATGTGAACCATCTCGCGAGGGTCGGCTGATAGACTCTGAGAGGTGCGGGTGAATACTTCCACATGTGGCTTCGAGCGCCCCGCTTCGTCAGAAAAAACGAGCGAGTCGAAAAAACTGAGCAGACCATTTTGCGCGAGCACCTGCTTGAGCACGCGGCCCGGCGAAAAGCCCACATCGGAAATAATCCCCAGCTTATAGTTCCGAGCGAGTTGTTCGACGGCTTCGCGCACGCCTTCAATCAAAACGGGCGGGCGTTCGAGGATGCCTTCTTCGTATGCGTGGACCAGGCTTGCCATCACATCATCCGGCAATACGGCTTCAAGGTTAGTGAGTATTACGCCCACGCGCTCGGCAGTCGAAAGCGTGCGATGTTCGTTACGCCAGATTCGATAGTGCGCTTCGGCTTCCAGCGAACAGGCTTCATGTACCCGCTCGTCCGTGAAGTCTCCGCATGAGCGCAAAGTTTCTCCGAGCAACCGCATTCTATTTTCTTTATAAAACTCAAACGCTCCGGGCAATTCAGTAAACAGCGTATTCCAGAAATCAAAAGAAATTGCTTGTATCGCCAATAGAAATCAAACCTTTCGTAAGCGGATTGTTTTTCATCTGCTCAAGTATTCTAATTGTATCGTGGACATATGACCAATCGAGCGAGTTAATCGAATGACGAGCGAACACGACACTCAGTTCAAATCTGCGCTTGAAGCGGCGCTCGCGAACCTTGGTCAAGCCAGTTTGAGTGAAAAGCAGATCACTCAATTGGTGAAGCATTATTCGCTGATGCGCGCGTGGAATCGCCGCGTCAATCTGACGCGCATCGTCGAACCTGACGAAGCGGCGCGGCTTCACTATGCGGATTCACTTTTCGGCGGTCGCTTCATCGAACATGCGCGGCGGGTTTTGGACATAGGAAGCGGCGCGGGATTCCCTGCTCTGCCGCTCGCGGTGCTCAGGCCGGATGTTGAGGTTACTGCGCTTGAGGCCAATCAAAAAAAATCGGTTTTTCTCAACGAAGCCCGTGATGAACTGGGACTCGCAAACTTCAAGGTCGCGACGGCGCGGCTGGAATCATTCGACCTGGCTGGATACGACCTGCTGACGAGCCGCGCGCTCGACCGCGCAGAAGAAATCTTGCCTCCGGTCATCGCTCACATTAACGCGCATCAGCGATTCATGCTTTACTGTGCGCCTGATCTGCTCGCAAAGATCAACAACCTGCATGGCTCGATGATTGAAGTAAAAACTCATCGTGTGCCGCAAGCGGAATCGCGATTGATCGCCATCTTCTCGCGCGCCGGATGATCTTTCGATTATCACTTCGCGCCCGCAACATCTATGACTGCCCAGTAGAGGAACTCTACAAACTTGCCAAGGCCATCGACCGACAATCGCTCGTCGTTGCCGTGAACTCCCGAACGATCTCTGTCGCTCACTACGCTGCCAAGCCCGTAAGCATGAACTCCTTTTGCGCGCAGTTGCGCCGAGTCGGTTGCGCCCGTAAGCATCAGCGGCAATGTCACTGTGCCCGGAAAGACTCGCGACCCGGCGGACTCAAGCGCGCGGAACATATCCGTTTGCAAACCCGATGGAGGGCTAGGCGGGCGACCACGACCCGCTGGCGGAATCACTTCAACCGCCGGGTCATTGATAAGCTGGCGCATCTTATCGGCAAGCGCAGTGATGTCTTCGTCAGGCACAGCGCGCACATCGAGGTTGGCTTCGGCTTCGGCTGGGATGACGTTGCTGCGAAAACCGCCTTTGATGATGGTCGGCACAATCGAAGTGCGAAGCATAGAGTTATAGCTTATGTTCAAAACGCGAATCTTCTCCTGAACCATTTCACTGCGGGCAGGGTCTTCGAGGTTCGCGTAGACAGCGGCTTCTTCGGGCGAGCTGATCTTTGCGAGCCGCGAAAAGAATGCGCGCGTGGTTTCGTTCAATCTCATCGGCACATTCCAGTTGCCGACTTTTGCAACCGCAGCCGCAAGATGAGTGATCGCGTTATCGGGTCTTGGCACAGAGCCGTGCCCGCTCGTTCCGCGCGCTACGAGCCGGAACCCGCGAGGGACTTTTTCTGTTGTAGCGACGCCGACATATTTGACACGGCCTTCGGGCGCATAGATCGCGCCGCCTTCATTCAACGCGAACTCGCATTCGATTTTGTCCCAGTGCTGCTCGACCATGAAATCAATGCCCACTCGCGTTGTGCCTTCTTCTCCGGCTTCGGCCATAAAGATGACATCGCGGTCGAGCGGGACTTTCAGCCTGTGCAGGAGCAGAAAGACTTCCAGGCATACGCTCGTCATGCCTTTATCATCCGATGCGCCACGGCCATAAACGTATCCGTCTTTGACTATGCCGCCAAAAGGATCAACCGTCCATTTATCACGCTCTACGCCGACGACATCAATGTGGCCCATCAGCAGGAGCGGTCGCTTTTTGCCATTGCCTTTGAGTCGAGCGACGATGTTGCCGCGTCCCGGCTCAAGCTCGAATATCTCTGACGGTATGCCTTCGCGGTCGAGTATGGCTTTAAGGTATTCAGCCCCTTTCGTCTCGTTGCCCGGCGGGTTGCTCGTGTCTATGCGAATGAATCCAGAAAGTATCTTTACAGTCTCGTCGCGCGCCGCTTGAAAATCAGGCGCGGATTTTTGACGCGCAGCAAGCAGGTTGCTTGTTGAGATTGACATCATGATTACGATTGCCACGACCAGCCGATGAAAGGAATGAGAGTTCTTCGAGCGCATATCCACTCCTCGTTTTAAAATCGAGCGGTAGCTTAACAGCGCATGTTCGAGCAAGCAAGTTGGCAATCGGTCAAAAGAGCGCAAGCCCTGTCACCTAAGAAGGTCAAACTGAATAATCCGATTTGAATGAAAGAGATAAATAGACAGCAAAGTCGTTTAGTTTGCGAGAATTCGCCCGGTGATGAACAATGGCACGGCCATTGCAGTTAAGAATATCGGAAGCTTGAGACGCCTGATGGTGCTCTCTTTTGGGGCCATCGTACTCAGCGCCGAAAAAAACTGCGCGAGTGTCTGGCGCGCCGTCATCTACTAACCAAAGCACAGGGGCCTCACCCCCCGCGCAGTCGATGACAGCGGCGCGACACTCGCGCTCGATAACCGAGTCAGAACCCTCTCTACGGCTTTCGGCACTGATGTATGATGGCCCGCTTTCTTTCAAGCGGGCTTTTCATTTTTGCCTTTCTATTTTCTCCATGCCATCTATAAACGGTCGCAATGCTTCGGGAATAATCACGCCGCCATCTTCCTGCTGATAATTCTCGATCAGCGCAAGCCACGTTCGCCCGATGGCTAATGCAGAGCCGTTCAGCGTGTGAGCGAATTCCGGTTTCGATTTCTGCTCGCGGCGAAATCTTATCTGCGCTCGTCGAGCTTGAAACGATTCGCAGTTGGAGCAGGACGAAATCTCTCGATAAGTGTTCTGGCTCGGCAGCCACACTTCTATGTCGTAGGTCTTTGCCGCCGAAAATCCCATGTCGCCTGTTGATAAAACTACTCTGCGATAGGCAAGCCCTAAAGCTTCAAGCACCGCTTCGGCATCCGCTGTCAGGCGTTCCAATTCGTCATAGGAATCTTCGGGCCGCGTGATCTTAACCAGTTCAACTTTGTCGAATTGATGTTGGCGAATCAACCCGCGCGTGTCCTTGCCATAGCTTCCAGCTTCGGAACGAAAGCATGGCGTGTACGCGGTCATATTGATCGGCAACTGCGCGCCGTCTAATATCTCGTCGGCATAGATGTTCGTGAGCGGCACTTCGGCAGTTGGAATCAAATAGAAGTTCCGCTCGTCTGTTAACTTAAACAAGTCTCCCTCGAACTTGGGCAATTGACCTGTGCCGAACAAAGCATTCGCGTTGACGATGAACGGCGGCAACATTTCCGTGTAGCCGTGTCGCTTTGTGTGCAGGTCGAGACAGAAATTTATCAGCGCGCGTTCCAGTCGCGCGCCCACGCCCGTCAGAATAGAAAACCGCGCGCCCGAAATCTTTGCCGCGCGCTCAAGGTCGAGCAGGCCAAGTTGTGTCGCAAGGTCAACGTGGTCGCGCGGCTCGAAATCAAATTTGGGCGGCTCGCCCCATCGCTTGATTTCCTGATTTGCGGACTCATCCTTTCCGACAGGAATGCTGTCGCCTGGCAGGTTCGGCAGTGTAACTAACAGATTATTCAAATCGCTTTCTATAGCAGCGAGTTCGGATTCCGTAGCAGCGATTTTGTCGCCGAGGTCGCGCACAGCGGCGCGGCGCGATTCGGCGTCTTCTTTCTGACCTGCTTTCATGAGCTTGCCGATCTCCTGGCTTTCGCGGTTGCGAGTAGCGTTAAACTCATCGCGCTGGCCGATAAGCGCGCGGCGGCGCTCATCGAGTTCGGTGAAGCGAGAAATCGCTTCGAGTGGAAAATTGCGCGATTCGAGTTTTTTTCGCACAAGGTCGAGATTCGCGCGAACGTAATTTATATCAAGCATGGCAAAGGTCACCTTTCAGAAACGAACGATAAACGGATAGCGTAAGCCGCGCCGCCGAACAGTGTCAACTGCGCGCGCTCGAATCAAACTATTGAAAGCTGGCTATGGAAATTGATGCCGACGATTCAGCTTCGCTTATGCAGACGACTTGCAACTTGGACTTGATGAAAAGAGGAAGGGTGAGAAGAATGAGCCGACCAACGCGACCGCCAAAATTAGAGCAGTGTTGACGATAAAATACTTCGAACGATTCATCATCCACCTCCTATTGTGAATGTGACAAAAGCATTCTAACACAATTCACCGCTGCTCAGTTTACGAATTTTTCGTGCGACGGCACGATTGAACGAAGCCTGAGCGGCGCATTATAGTTGATGTCTTATGGCGACAAACCCGGAAGAAGCTCGCATCGCGGCAACCATCAATAACTGGAAGCGCAAACTGCTGGATGTGAGCAAACGCAACCGCGCTTTGAATTTCAGGCCGAACAGAGTCACTACGATTACTATTACGGATGAGCAACCGGCAGAGGTCTTTCGACAGCTTTATATTCAAGACCGCTCGATGCGCTTCCGGCCTGCTCCGGCGTCGGCGCTTGCTCAAGACCAGCCGCAAGAAAATTCAGAGGGATTCACCCCTGCGCTTGATTTTGCTCCTTATGAAGCAGCCAGGCTGGATCAACATTATAAGGACGACATCCTGCAAACGTCTTCGTCGCCTGAAAAGCTTGATCAGTCGCTTCGACGCATTGACGAGCAGGCGCGCGCGAGCCTTGAAGAGCAAGGCGTTAACACGCTCTTTCTCGCTCTTGGCATGTTGCATTACAAAGAATCAGCCGATTCGGAAGAGATTTTCCGCGCGCCGCTCGTGCTCTTGCCCGCCGAGTTGAACCGCACAAACGCGCGCACGGGATATGCCGTGCGGGCATCGGATGATGAGCCAATCGTCAATCCTGCGCTTGTCGAATATCTGCGACGCACATCAGGCATATCGCTTCCTGATCTGCCTGACCTTACTAATCTGCCGGATGATTACGACCTGCAGCACTTTTTTATAGAGGCGGCAAAGAAGATAGAAAGCCAGAAGGCATGGCACGTCAAACGCGACATCTATCTGTCATTTTTCTCCTTCCAGAAATTCACAATGTATAAAGACCTGGAAGCGAATGCTACATTTGCCGGTCATCCGCTCATCCGGCAGATTATCTTGCGCAGCGGCACATCCATTCGCGCGCTGCCGGAAGAAATTCGCGCAGCGGAATTAGATATTGTGTTTGCGCCAGAGCGCACAGCGCAGGTGACGAATGCCGATTCGAGCCAGTTGCGAGCGATACTGGCAGTATCACGCAAACATGATCTGGTGATCGAAGGGCCGCCGGGAACCGGAAAGTCGCAAACCATTACTAACCTGATCGCGCAGGCTTTATCCGAAAACAAATCGGTATTATTTGTTGCAGAAAAGATGGCCGCTCTGGAAGTAGTCTACAACCGACTGGTCGAAGCCGGGCTGGGAGAATTTTGTTTGGAATTGCATTCGACAAAAGCAAGCAAGCGTTCGGTAATGCAAGAAATCGCAAAGGCTTTGGATGCTTCGCTCGAACGTCCGGCTGCAATCAAAACGGCGACCGAGCGCATTGCCACGACGCGATCTGAGTTGACGGCTTATGTGACAGCCGTTCACGAGCCGTTCGGGGCGCTTGCCCTTTCGCCTTATCAAGGCTACGGCGAGCTTGAACGTGTTCGCAATGCAAAAAAACTGAAGTTCACAAAACTCGCCAAAGCGATCACCGCCGAGCAATTAGCCGACGCTGAACGCGACCTGCGCGATCTGGACAAAGCATCACAGCCTATAGGAACTGTTACAGAACATGCATGGCGCGACACCGCGCGCACTTTTTATTCAGAGCAGGATTTAGATACTACCGAAGAGCTTTTGAGCTTGCTGCACGCGCGAATTACTCGCATCAAGGAACTAGCTCGCCGAGCGCAAGAAGATTTCGGCTTGCCTCTCATCAATGATTTTGCAGGTGTAAGGGCGGCAGTCGCCGTGGCAGAAGTCATAGCGCGTTCGCCGGGAGCGCCGTTAAATGTGCTCGGAAGCGAGATGTGGAACTCGCCGCCGCATCAGGCGATTGAAACGGTCGAGCGTGGCCGCGCGCTAAAACAGTTGCGCGAACACGTCGAGCAACGATTCGTGGGCGACGTTTTAGAGTGGGAACACGCTGGCGACATCGCATTCGTAGAGGCGAAAGACAGCAGCATATTTCGATGGCTCAACTTCTTTAACGGTCATTATCGCGCAATCAAGAAGCTCTGGCATTCATATCGCCTGCCCGCTTACCGCGCGACGCTGCTTGAGCAGGCGGCGGACATGAAAAAAGTAGATGCCCTGCGCCGCGAGCGCGCAAATCTGGCATCGCAGGACGCGCAGGCTCAACAACTCTTCGGCGCGTTGTGGCAGCAGGAGTATTCGGACTGGGCTGCGCTGGACGGCTATATTCGATGGGTAACAGAGTTTCGCGGCGCGTGCGTAGCCAACGATCTCGAACAGCGAGCGATGATCGCCGCTTCGCAGCCGCGCCCTGATGTATCGGTTATCAATTCGCTCTCAAGCGAAGCCGAACAGATTGAAAAAGATTTAACAGCCTTGCGAGCGCACATTGGCTGGCCCTCGGATTATCTGGCCTCTGCATCTTTCGCGGAAATCGCCGCGCGGCTCGATGCGCTTTATGACAATTTAGAATCCGCGCCGCGATGGGCAGCGTTTGAATACGTCCGAGCCAAAGTCGCAGCGGGGGTGGCTTCAGAGCTTTTGGAATCCGCGATGAAAAGCGAAGTCGCGTTCGCCGATTTCGCAATCGCGTTCCGTCGCGCCTTCTTTCAGCGTTGGCTGGGTGAAGCCGTACAACAGCGCGAGCCGTTACGAGCATTCAATACGCTCACGCACGAACAGCGGCTGGCAGAGTTCAAGCAACTGGATGAACGCGTATTGGTCGAGAATCGTTTGAACCTTGTGCGCGATTTGCGAAACCGCGTGCAAGATCAGTTGCGAACCAGAGAGTCCATTGATGCGCTCCCTTTTTTGCGCGGCCAGCTTGCGCGCCAGCGTGGATTAAGCTCGCTGCGAATTACCTTTCAGCGATCACTCGCTGCGATTCGCGCAATAAAACCTGTGTTTATGATGAGTCCGCTTTCTGTTGCGCAGCTTCTCGATGGAAAGCAGTCGCCTTTCGATCTGGTGATCTTTGATGAAGCGAGCCAGCTCCCTGCTGAAGATGCTGTCGGGGCCATCGTGCGCGGCAACCAGCTTGTCGTTGTCGGTGATCCGAAGCAGTTGCCGCCGACTAATTTTTTCTCAGTAATGAGCGGCACGGTCAACGCGCCTGTTGGCGAAGATGGCACGCCGCTGTTTGAAGACAGTCAAAGTATTCTGGAAGACTTCATGGGTTCGGGCATTCCGATGACCCGGCTCAAATGGCATTATCGCAGCGCGCACGAATCGCTGATCAATTTTTCCAATGTCAGTTTTTACGATTCCGAACTCTATACTTTCCCAAGCGTGGAAACCAATAGTCGCGCCTCCGGTCTGAGCTTTGAATACGTGCCCGATGGCGTGTACGAAGGGAAAGGACTCAATCTAATCGAAGCTCGCCGCGTAGCGGATGCGGTCGTGCAACACGCAAAAGCTCACTCGGAGTTATCGCTTGGCGTCGGGACATTCAATCTCCGACAGCAGATAGCTATTCAAGATGAACTCGAATTGCGCCGCCGACAAGACCCTAGCCTTGAGCTGTTTTTTGCGCGCAATAAACAGGAGCCGTTTTTCGTCAAGAACCTCGAAAATATTCAAGGCGATGAGCGGAGCATGATTTTTCTCAGCGTCACTTTTGCGAAAGATGAAAATGGAGTGTTGCGCTATAACTTCGGCCCTCTGAATGGTGAAAACGGATGGCGGCGGCTCAACGTGCTTACAACGCGCGCGCGACATGGCATGCGCGTATTCGCTTCGATAAGAGGCGATGAAATCAATCCTGTTCACGCCACGTCACAAGGCCCTCAACTCCTGCGCGACTTTTTATTTTATGCCGAATATGGGCGGCTCAACCGCACTCGCGCCAGCGCAGCAGCGGAAACAGAATCTCCTTTTGAACGCGAAGTGTACCTGGAACTGACGCGGCGCGGGTTGAGCCTTCAGCCGCAAGTAGGCGAAGCAGGTTATCGAATAGATTTCGGAGTGATAGACGATCAATTGCCCGGTCGTTATCTGTGCGGCATCGAATGCGACGGCGCAATGTATCATATGTCGGAAGCGGCTCGTGACCGCGACCGCCTGCGCCAACAGGTATTAGAAGCGCGCGGGTGGACGATTCACAGACTATGGTCAACCGACTGGTTCAAAGATCGTAACGGCCAGATCGAGCGGCTGTTGAATTTAATCGAGCAAACCCGGCAGACATCTCAAGCAGAGCAAGCAACCCGCCTTGCTGCTCTTGAACAACCGACGGAACAAGAACCGCACGAATATGAATCCGAAGACGAATCGTCGCAAGCCTTCAGTTCGCAAGATGTGGCGCAGGCGATTGCTTATACATTTGCGAAAACGCCTCTACTTTATCCCGGTCAGGATTTGAATACCGCTCCGGTTTCACACATAGGTCGCGCAATTGAAGAAGTGGTATCTGTGGAGTGGCCGCTGCACATTAAGGACTTGGCTTCGCGTGTCGCAGCGCGATGGGGATATTCCGTCGTCGGGTCGAGCATGATGCGGCGAATTCGCGCAGTAGTCGAAGAGATGGCCGGGAATAGAAAAGTTCTCCTGCGCAGTGATTTCATATTTGCAAACAGTTCTCTTGAAGAGATTGTCATTCGCTCGCGCGCGGGCACTAACATTCCGGCAGATAGAATTGCGCCTGAAGAATACAGGGCCGCGATACTGTTGATCCTGCAAGCGGGTAATGGTCTTGATCGAAGAATATTGACGAACGCAGTGCGCGCGATGTTCGGGTTTAACCGCACAGGCCCAAACCTTGAAGCAGCAATCGGAGCAGCCATTGACTTATTACTCGCAGAGCAAATAGTTGGGGAGGGCAGCACGGGAATCAAGCTGAGAGTATAAGTGGGCACGGCTGTAACAAAGTCGGTTGACAGGCATGGTAGGGGCAGGGCTCGTCCCTGCCCGAATCGCCGACAGGCGATGAGCGGTCATGGTCTTACGACCATCCAGGCAGGGACG
>DATEKX010000601.1:0-6459 GCA_035277165.1 Blastocatellia bacterium
CGAGCTTGTATCAAGGCTCATAAGCACGTGAACGCGGGAGCGAGAGAATTCTTTGAACTGGTAAATCTCATCCTTGATTTTGAATGAGCTTTCCAGATGCTTTGTCGCAGGGTGGCGACGGTCTTCGACTTTTATGGTGACATCCTGATGCCAGGGATGTTCATTGAAGTAGCCGCCGATCAGTTCCCCGTACTCAGGCCATTTATAAAAAGTGTCTGTAGCAGAGTGAATGCCGACGAACCCTTTGCCCGATTTTATGAAATCCAGAAAAGCCGCCTTCTGTTCATCGGAAATCGGCAGTTCCCCGGTTGTGTAGAATACAACCGCGTCATACTGCTTGAGGCTTTCGCGACTGAGCAGCGAGCAGTCTTTTGTCGTCGTCGCTTCAAACGCGCCGGAACGCGCGCCAATCTGTTTCATTATCTCTTCGGAAAAAGGCAGCACGTCATGCTTCCACCCGGCTGAGTGAGTCAGGTAAAGCACTTTTCGCTTTGCGCGACTGCTGCCGAAACTTGCGCTGGCCGCGTTTAATTGTTCAGGCCGTAACAGTGAGGTTGCGAGTAACGCGCAGGTCAACACAAACAGAATCTTTCTGAGCATAATTGTTTCCCGTCGTTTGCGAATGTGCTTTTAAATCTATTACAGGGCGCGTAAAAGTCAAGCTGGATTGTCAAAGAGTCTGCATCGCTTGACATCAAGCTGATGGGAAAGTATTTTTCGCAAGCATATGAAGAACAAATTAAACATCGCGCTGATCGGCTACAAATTCATGGGAAAAGCTCACAGCAACGCGTGGCGGCAGGTGAGCAGGTTTTTCGATACTCCCTTCGAGCCTGTAATGAAAGTAATCTGCGGTCGTGACGAAGATGGCGTCCGCGAGGCCGCTGCAAAATATGGATGGGATGAACACTCGACCAGTTGGGAAGAGGTTGTCAGTCGCAAAGACATTGATGTTGTAGACATCTGCACTCCGGGTGATTTTCACATGCCCGTAGCCGTTGCCGCGGCTGAAGCCGGAAAAGTGATCTTCTGCGAAAAGCCGCTGGCGAACACGCTCGACGAAGCCGAGCAAATGTTGAGCGCGGTTCAAAGCAGTTCTTCGATACACATGCTCTGCCACAATTATCGCCGCGCGCCTGCCGTCGTGATCGCAAAGCGGTTGATAGATGAAGGGCGCATCGGCGAGATTTATCACTATCGCGGCACGTATTTGCAGGACTGGATCGTTGATCCGCAATTCCCCAGAGTGTGGCGTTTGCAAAAGGCCAGAGCCGGTTCAGGCGCGCTGGGCGATCTTGTATCTCACACGGCAGACCTGTCGCGCTTCCTCGTAGGCGAAATCACGCAGGTCGCAGGGCTTCTCAAAACATTCATCACAGAACGCCCGCTTCCCGGCAGCGACGAGAAAGCTCCGGTTGATGTGGATGACGCCGCAATGTCTCTTGTGAAATTTGAAAACGGCGCGGTGGGCACTATCGAAGCGTCACGATTTGCGATAGGCCATAAAAATCATTTGAGATTTGAAATCAACGGGAGCAAAGGAAGCGTCTCGTTCGACCTCGAACGGATGAATGAGTTGGAGCTTTACATCGAAGAAGGCCCCGACAGCGGATTCAAGACCATTCTCGCGACCGATGCGAAACATCCTTATATAGATGCGTGGTGGCCGCCGGGTCACATCATCGGATACGAGCACACATTCACTCACACAGTTCTCGATTTGCTTAAAGCGATTCAAGAACAGAAAGTTCCTTCGCCGAATTTCGAAGACGGCGTTCGCAATCAAAGAGTGCTCGATGCGATTGAAAGAGCTTCCTCATCGCAAAAATGGGAAGCCGTGTAGAGCCACGAATATATTCATTCGTGTTTATTCGTAAACATTCGTGCAATTCGTGGCTGCCGCTCAGGAGCGATACGCCTGACGGCCTGTTCCTTGCACAGGTATATCCTGAGATGCGAGCACTTCCGCCTGCAATGCGTACATGCACGCCGCTGCTTCATCTATCTTGCGCGTGAAGGCTATCGAGCCTTGAAGAATCGGCTTTAAGCGTTCCTTATCTTGAATTCTGGCCGCAGGGTATTCGTGTTCGACTACGAGGTGCGTGTTCGCTACATCCAAGTCGAGCAATTCACGCGCTGCCAGTTGATGATCGAGCCAATCTACCGTGCGGTTTTGCAGGTATCCGAGCGGGTCGTGGCGAGCCGTGCCTGGAAGCTCGTGCTCGCACAAGACTGTTTGTTTCAACCATGCGTTTGCCTGGTCTGCCGGATTGGGCGAAGGCTTGCCATTTTTCCAATCGCCGCGCTCGACGGTCTGCCCGCCGTAACCCCACGCCGAAACGCCTCTCGCATTTATGACCTGCCCTTTGACGTGAAAGCCGCCTATCAAAAAGTTATAGCCCGCATCTTTCAGGTATTGAAATATTGAACGCGTATCCTGTCCCATCAAGATCGCATGCGAAGGGTCGTAGTGAATGCGAAGCTGATCGCCTACGCCAGCGCGTTCGCATATACGATGAAGCGCTATCCAGGTGCCCGGCGTATAGGCGATGTTATTATGAAAATTGTCGCCCGTAGTCCAGCCGGGCATCGGGCACTGTTCAACACGATAGGTCAATCCGCGCGCTTTGGCCTCTTTCAACAGCGGGACGAAATTTTCGGCAAAGTCTTCAAGGTTTTGATCCATGCTCAAAGCTTGATTTCGGCCTACGAACCCGCAAACGGCATCCGTGCCCAGCATCGCGGCTGCGTCGAAAACTCTCATCATGAAATCGTGTTTCGTCTTTCTGATCTCCGGGTTCTCGTGCAGCATATTGTCAAAGTAAGCAACGTCGGAAAGCCCTATGTTGTGTTGATTCAAAGCCGCCAGCACACGCGAAGCGCGAGATTTGTTAAATGGCTCGCGCAGGTCGAGAGTATTTGCGACAGGATCGAGCATAGCTTCTGCCGGAATGTCTGACTCGGATGGGTGCAATGCGGCTGAAAGTTGTATGTTGTCTACGCGCAGGTCGTGCGCAAATTCAACCCACTCTTCGACGGCGCGATCCGGGTCAGGGTCGCGCACTTCGCGCGGCGTCAATTCCTGCAACGCTGCTGTCAGCACTCCGATTTTCATATACTGCGGCTCGAATTGTTTGATTGCCATTTATGCGCTCCTCAGCGCAAAGCTACATCACGAAAAAAGCGATGTCAAATGACGACCTTGCTTGAAGAGAGTTTGATTGCTCAACTATCGCGAGTATATACTGACCGCATTTTTCAGGAGGAATCTGAGACGATGGCAAAAATCAGCAGACGCGATTTGGTAATTAGCCTGAGCGCGGCAGCCGCCGGAGCATTCTTGCTGCCGAAGACCGTTACGGCTTCCGGGCTTGAGAAGATCGTAAAAAAAGGCCGCCTCAAACAATCGGTTTCATGGTGGTGTTACCAGCGAAATTTCAAGCTGCCGGAGTTCGCGCGCATTGTGGCTGATATGGGACTGACGGCCATTGATCTGCTCCAACCCAATGAATGCGAAGTTATTAAAGAGTTCGGATTGATTTGTTCGATGGGCTATGCGGAAGCGGCCAAGATACCCGACGGCTTGAACAACAAGGCTAATCACGATGCAATAGTCAAAGGTTTAGAGAAGGGAATTCCACTGGCCGAAAAGATGCGCGTGCCGAATCTGATAGCCTTCTTTGGCAACCGGCGCGGGATGAGCGATACAGAAGCGCTCGATAACTGCGTCACGGGACTTAATCGCATAAAGAAGATGGCGGAAGATCACGGCGTAAACATCTGCGTAGAGTTGTTGAACAGTAAAGTTGATCATAAAGACTATCAGGGTGACCGCTCGGATTTCGGTCTGCAGGTCGTCAAAGCCGTAGCGTCGCCTCGCGTGAAATTGCTTTTCGACATCTATCACGTGCAGATCATGGAAGGCGATATAATTCGCACGATTCGCAACAATCACCAATACATAGGGCATTACCACACGGGCGGCGTGCCGGGCCGACACGAGCTTGATGATACGCAAGAACTGAACTGGGCTACGGTCTGCCGCGCCATCGCCGACACTGATTTCAAAGGATATGTCGCGCACGAGTTCGTGCCGACACGCGACCCGATCAAGTCGCTGAGTGAAGCCGTTGCGCTCTGCGATGTGTAGAGCTACACAACGCTGATATGATTGCGTTAGTGTTTTAGTAATGGAGCGAAAGAAACAAATCAGCTTCGGTCAGTTTCGGCTTGACGAGAACAATGAAGTCTTATGGGACGGGTCGCAGGCAATCACTCTGAGGCCGAAAGCCTTTGCGGTGCTTCAATACTTGTTAGAGCATCCCGGTCAGTTGGTAACAAAACAGCAATTGCTTGATGCCGTATGGCCTAACACTTACGTTGGCGATGCCGTGTTGAAAGACATCATACGGCAAATCCGAGAAGCGCTCAGAGACGAAGCCAAGTCGCCTCAGTTCATCGAAACCGCACACCGCAGAGGATACCGGTTCATCGGGCAGATCAAAGAAGCAGCAGAGCAGAAGAGCGTAGAACCTGAAGCGCAGACTAGCCGCGATGAAGTGGCGGATGCGAGCTTTCCACCTCAATCTTTCATTCCCGCAACGCCTGCTGGCGTGCTCGGTCGCGAAGCCGCATTGTCTCAATTGCGTAGCTGGTTAGAGAAACCGATTCTGGGCGACAGGCAAGTAGTGTTTATCACGGGCGAGCCTGGAATCGGCAAGACCACGCTCGTAGAAGCTTTTCTTGAACAAGCCGCCCCTCTTCACAAACTACTTGTAGCGCGAGGGCAGTGCTTTGAACAGTATGGCGCGGGCGAGCCTTACTTGCCCGTGCTGGATGCGCTTTCGCGGTTATGTCGAGAACCGGGACGCGAGCTTGTGATAGAGACGCTGCGAAAACACGCGCCGACATGGTTGGCGCAGATGCCCTGGATCGTCGCGAATTCTGGAAGCGACGAGTTGCAGCAAAAGATGCCGGGTACAACGCGCGAACGAATGCTCAGAGAGATGGCCGAAGCCGTCGAAGCGTTGACGGCAGAAAGCCCGCTTGTACTGGTGCTCGAAGATTTGCACTGGAGCGATTATTCCACGCTCGACCTGATCTCGTATCTGGCGCGGCGGCGCGAGCCTGTGCGCTTGATGGTGATCGGCACGTATCGCCCCGTAGAAGTCATTCTCAGCGAGCATCCGCTGAAAGCCGTAAAACAGGAATTGCAAGCGCACAAGCTATGCAAAGAACTGCCGCTTGATTACCTGACGGAAGAGGCGGTCGCGGAATTTCTGGCCGTGAGATTTCCGCGCAATCAGTTCCCGATCAAACTGGCGCGACTGATCCACCAGCGCACAGGCGGCAACCCGCTTTTTCTGGTCAACCTCGTTGATTACCTTTTGGATGAGAAGATCATCGTTGAGCATCAAGGGCGCTGGCAGTTGCAGGTGGAACTGGCCGAAATTGAAATGGGTGTGCCTGAAAGCGTCCGGCACTTGATCGAAAAACAGGTCGAACGCCTCAGCCCGCAAGACCAGCGAATGCTTGAAGCGGCAAGCGTCGTCGGAATGGAATGCTCTGCGGTGGCGATAGCCGCAGTGCTTGCGGGCGATGTCGTCGAAGTAGAAGAGCGCTGCGAAGAATTGGCAAAGCGAAATCAATTCTTATCGCCGCCTGTTCTGGTTGAACTCCCGGATGGCACGATCACTCCGCGCTTCAAATTTAATCACGTTCTTTATTTGAACGTCCTCTACAACCGTATCGCGTTGACTCGTCGCGCGCAGATGCACGGTCGAATCAGCAAGTGCGGTGAACAGGTATACGGTGATCGCGTCATAGAGATTGCCTCGGAACTGGCTGTGCATTTTGATCAAGCGCGAGATTGGTACAGGGCAGTCAAGTATCACCTGATGGCAGCCGAGAATGCTGCGCGGCGCTCTGCCAATAACGAAGCCGTGGCGCTGGCGCGCCGAGGGTTGGAGTTGATTAATCTGCTGCCGGAAAGCGCCGAGCGCGCTCAGCAGGAGATCATGCTTCGATTGATTCTGGGAGCCTCGTTGATGACGATAAAAGGCTCTGCGGCCCCGGAAGTAGAGACCGTTTACCTGCCCGCGCTAAAACTGAGCGAACAGCAAGGCGCGTCTCTTCAATTGTTCAAGGTGCTTTGGTCATTGAGATTGTTTTATATGTTCCGAGGCGAGATGACCAAGTCGCAAGAGATTGCAGAACGGCTCGCGCGGCAGGCTGCAAGCCTCGAAGATGAATCTCTGATGGTAGAAGCTCATCGCGCGCTTGGGTCAAGTCTAATCAACCTCGGAGATTTTGCTGCCGCTCTGGAACACTTTGAAAAGGCCGCTGCTCTTTACAAACAATCCGATCAAGACGCTTATTTTTTGATTCACGGAAATGATGCCAAAGTAATGAGCCTGTGCTTTGCAGCCCGCGTGTTGTGGTGTCTCGGTTACCCTGACC
>DATEKX010000602.1:0-12732 GCA_035277165.1 Blastocatellia bacterium
CTGAAGCTTTCCTGAAAGCGCACGAGATTATCAACGCTCACGCAGCCGCTCGAATCTCTCCTCAGGAATGCCTCGTCATAGAAGATTCTCTGCACGGCGTCGAAGCGGCGCGCATCGCCGGGATGCCCGTGCTTGCGGTCACAAACTCCTACCCGAAAGACCAGCTTTCAAAAGCCGATATGGTGGTCGAAAGCCTCGACGGCTTATCACTTGATAGCTTACAAGCGTTGTAGACGCAAAGTGCGACTGTGCTCTTTATGGACAATCACCCGCCTTCAAAGTAATATATTTTCTCAATGAATGGACGAAAAAAACGAGAGGCCGAGGGAGCAACATAGAATGGCGCAGCCTGAGATTGAGAATTTGACACCAACCGCCGGGATAGAAGGGGGCGAAGTGATTATCGCTTGCCGCGATTTCACTTTTTCGACTTACGACCGGGCGCGCGTCAAATTCGATGGAACGGAAACCAGACCTATCAGCACCTCGCCCAATCGCGTGATCGCGCCCGTGCCGTCAAGCCTTCTGGTTTCCGACGGAAAAGTCGAGGTCACGCTGGAAGCAAACGGCGTATCGAGCAAAGGGCGCGCATTCATAGTCGGGCAAAAGCTTTCTGAGAATCTCCATCCTGTCGCCAACCCTGCTTATGATCGCGACAACGGCGCTATCTACACGACGCTGTCGGGCACGCGCGGGCAGAAGGTCCCCGTCTCGGTTTACAAGATCACGCCTGACGGCGAAAGCGAGCCTTTTTTGACAGACATAGTCAACCCGACGGGACTGGCTTTCAGCCCCGACGGCGAGATGTTCATCACCAGCCGCTACGACGGCACTGTCTATCGCGTCACGCCTTTCAAAGAGGCCGAAGCGTTCGCGCACAATCTCGGCATAGCCACAGGGATAGCCTTCGATAACGAAGGGCGCATGTACGTCGGAGACCGCAGCGGCACTATCTTTCGCGTCAACGAAATCGGCGAGGCGACAAC
Source organism: Blastocatellia bacterium (assembly GCA_035277165.1). Taxonomy (GTDB): domain Bacteria; phylum Acidobacteriota; class Blastocatellia; order UBA7656; family UBA7656; genus DATEKX01. The sequence continues at coordinate 987 of DATEKX010000602.1, forward strand.
GTTCGCAACGCTTGAATCGAGCATGGCGGCTTATCATCTGGCATTCGGGCCTGACGGTCATCTGTACGTTTCGGGGCCGACGCTTTCCAGCTTCGATTCGATAGTGCGCATAGCGCAGGATGGCGAAGTGACGCGATTCTTCACAGGGCTTGGCCGCCCTCAAGGGCTGGCATTTGATCGCAAGGGCAACCTATACGTCGCGGCCAGCCGTCGCGGCCATCGAGGCATAATCAAGATAACGCCTGACGCCGAAGCGGAAATAGTTGTTGCTGCAATAGGACTGGTCGGACTGTGCTTTGACGATCAAGGCAATCTGATTGCGGCATCAAATCGAGAGCTATTCCGCGTCCCGCTCGGCATCGAAGGTTATTGGCCTTTCTAAAATATGTGCTTGCCCTGCGGTTGGGCCGCTGTCTTTGACACTCACCTGACCGCGTGCTAGGTTTGCGTCAGGCGCGCGATTGATTAGGAGCGTGAACGCTTGGAAAAAGTTAATTTCGGCAATCTCATCATCTATCTCATAGCGCTTATTTTTTCGCTTTCATTTCATGAAGCGGCGCACGCCTGGACATCTGAAAAATTCGGAGACGATACGGGCAGGCTCGAAGGCCGTATAACATTGAATCCGCTGCCTCACATAGACCCGATTGGAACTTTACTATTTCCGATCATCGGCTTCTTTTCGAATTTCCCATTGCTGGGCTTTGCCAAGCCTGTTAACACAAACCCACTGCGATGGAGGGACAAAACAAAAGCCAACATTTGGGTGTCGGCTGCCGGGCCTATAAGCAATTTCATTCTCGCCATCGTAGCGTTCATCATTATCAAAGTACTGGTATTAAATCAGGCGATGATGCTTTTCGGCGGCGACGAATTTTCAATCGTTATACCTGCCGTGTCAGGAGATCAATCGACATATCTGGAGCCGCTTGCAAAGCTTATCAGCATAATGTTGATACTCAATGTGTCGCTCGGAGTTTTCAACTTCATCCCAATCCCGCCGCTCGACGGCAGCCATGTGCTTGAAAGCGTTCTTCCATATGAGCAGGCTCAAGCATTCGCGCAGTTTCGTCCCTATGGGATGATCTTATTATATGCCTTGTTATTGCTCGGCGTATTTAGATATATCATTAATCCTGTTTTCACACTCGTGTTTGCGCTGTTATAACTCAAACGAGAGGATAATCGAATTGTCTTCCACCGGATCAAAAAAAAGAATAGTGAGCGGAATGCGGCCCACGGGAAATATGCATCTGGGCAATTACGAGGGCGCGCTCAAAAACTGGATACGTCTGCAGGACTCAGGCGATTACGAATGCTTTTACTTCATCGCAGACCTGCACGCGCTGACGAGCGATTACGCAGATACGAGCGCGATCAAGCAAAATACTTTGGATATGGTGAGCGACTGGATTGCCGCCGGGCTTGATCCCGAACGATCTACTATCTTCGCTCAGTCAATAGTGCAGGAGCACGCAGAGCTTCATCTGATACTTTCGGCTATCACTCCGCTGGGGTGGCTTGAGCGCGTTCCGACTTACAAAGAGCAGCGCGAAAACATCACCGAAAAAGACATCGGCAACTATGCGTTTCTGGGCTATCCCGTGCTGCAAGCCGCAGACATCATCATGTACAAAGCCGATTTTGTTCCCGTAGGCAAAGATCAGGCTTCGCACGTCGAGCTGACGCGCGAGATAGTGCGCCGCTTCAACAATTTTTATGGCGATGTCTTCCCGGAACCGAAAGAGCTTCACACGGAAGTCCCCGTCTTGCCTGGAACCGACGGGCGAAAGATGTCGAAAAGCTACGGCAATGCCATCTACCTGATTGATTCAGCCGATGTGGTGCGCGAGAAAGCGCGGATGATGATAACCGACCGCACGCGCATTCGCCGCACAGACCCCGGTCATCCCGAAAGCTGTGATGTTTGCCAGATGCACAGATTCTTTTTGAATTCGGAAACAGCCGACCACTTTGACGACGATTGTCGCAATGCGCGCATAGGCTGTGTTGATCGCAAACGCGCGCTGGCAGATTCGATCATTGAGCGATACGGGGCCATAGCTGAACAGAGTCAGAAGCTTCGCGAAAATCCTGAGCAGGTCGTTGCAATCATCAAAGAAGGCTCGCGGCGAGCACAAGAAGAAGCGCGAAAGACCATGACCGAAGTCCGACGCGCAATAAAAATGGACTGGGAGTAAAGATGGCAGAAGCGTCAACGCGAACAAGTGAATCGGCGGCAGGCGCTGCGGATGTCGCATCGGATTTTGCCGAGTCTACGGATCAATACAAGGTCAAGCTGCCTGTATTTGAAGGGCCGCTCGACCTGCTGCTCTACCTGATTCGCAAGGAAGAAGTTTCTATTTATGACATCCCGATTGCGCGCATCACCGCGCAATACCTCGATTACCTGAAAGCGATGAGCGAACTCGACATCGCCGTGGCGGGCGAATTCCTCGTAATGGCCGCGACGCTCATTCACATCAAATCGCAGATGCTTCTGCCGCGCGACCCGGACGCTATAGAAGAAGCCATCGAAGACCCGCGCTCAGAGCTTGTCTATCAGTTGCTTGAACATCAGAAGTTCAAGGGCGCGGCAAACGTCTTTCACCAGCGAGCGATGATGGAAGCGGCTACATTCACGCGCGCGGATATGGAGACGGATCAGAACAACCCGGAAGTTGCGGCAACCGTCTTTCAACTGTTCGAGGTCTTTCGCCAGGTGCTCGACCGCCGCCGCGCGATAACCGAAATTGAAATCGCGCGCGACGAGATGACGATGGCCGAGAAGATCGCCGAGATAAAGTTGACGCTTGACGAAAAAGGCGAACTCCGCGCCCGTGATATGTTCGAGCGCGCTCGCTCGCGCCGTGAACTGGTGCTGGTCTTTCTGGCGTTGTTGGAACTGGTCAAAGAACTCGCCATTCGATTGTCGCAATCTGAAACTTTCGGCGAAATAGTTATCACCAGACGGGAAGAAGTAATCGAGGAAATTTCCGTGGGTGATGTCAACGGCTGACAAACCGGCTGATCTCGTTGATAAGCGCGGGACTTACCGGCAAGGTCGGATCACTATAAGATGCCGTTTGTTTTTCGCCTTCTTTCGACACCTGCTTGAGGACGTGATTCATACCTTCAACTATAAACAGTTTTGCCTTCGGCTCGGCTGCCGCCAGACGCCTGCCATCTTCAACGCTGACTTGTATGTCGGTCGTGCCTTGAATAATCAGTACAGAGATAGTGAGTGCGGCAATCTCTTTTGCCGGGTCATAGCGCAACCACGAAATCATGTAGGGCTGAATTCCGGGGCGAAATAACATATTTAACTGAGGCGGAACGGAAGACGGCGATTGACCGGCGACAAGCAGATTGATGATTTCTTCGGTTTGCTTGAACAACTCCGGCGTAAATTGGGGCTTTAACTGTTCGAGAAGAATTTGTCCTGCCGGACGACCGGCTCCGGCGATAGAAACAAAGTTGTCGGCAGGCAATTTTCGGGCGGCAATCATACCAATCAAAGATCCTTCGCTGTGACCGGCAATCGTCACCGTGGAAAAGCGTTTGTCGCCGCGAAGTTTTTGTCCCCACAAAACCGCGTCATCAATATAAGCGTCGAACCGAAGGTCTGCCTCGCGGAACACGGTTTTCGCTTTTTGCGCGGCTAAGAACATTTCCTTGCCTGTTTCGCCTACGCCGCGCTTGTCGTAGCGAAGCGAAGCGATACCGTTTGAGGCCAAACCTTCCGCCAGCAATTTCAGGCTATTGTTTGGACCTTTGAGTAACGGAGAATTGCCGTCCCGGTCGGTCGGCCCCGAACCGGAAATAATCAAAACTACGGGCACTTTTCTCTTCGACTGCGGAAGCAATAGCGTGCCGTATAAATTTCCATTCGGAGTTTCAAGTCTTAACGCCTCTTCGATAACCGCCATCTTTTGGCCGGAAGATTTCGCGACGACGACGAAAGCCGCGCCAAATGTTAGTAACAACGCCAAGCTAAAAAAGTATTTTTTCATTTGTTTTACCTCGTAAAAATTCGAATTAACGCCCGCTGCTCATTCTGGAAATCACTTCGACAATTTCGCGCAATCGTCCGAAAGTGAAAAAGATTATTACCGGCACGATAATCAGGATCAGGCCGCCCAATACCACACCGGCTTGTGCCCACATTCGCCTCTGTTTGAGAATCGGCTCCGGCTGTTTTCGCAAAGCCAACCACGCGAAAACAATCGCCAGAGCGGCTTTTTCCATTCCGGCAAGATTGATAAAACAGAAAATTCCCAACATCAAAGAAACAGTCGCATAGGCATATTTCTGGCCGAGAATTACATGCTTTTTGCTTTCGATTTCGTTCATATTTGTCACCCTTCGAGTTCCAACTCCGTATTGATTTTGAACGGGTTTTCCCTGAAAAAATAAAAGAGCGCGGCGACGAAAACCAGCGGCGCGAGCTTAAACCAAAAGCCCCAATCCTGCGCCGGTATCATTTCAAACAATTTGTAGATGACCAAACTTGCGCCGAGCAGAAAGAAAAAATAACGAGCCCGAACCGGTTCAGATATCGGCTGCTCGCAAATCCGTTTTTCGACTTCAGGCCATAAATCAATTGCGCTGGTTGTCTGCCGCTTTTGTCTTTGAAGCAAATTGACGGCGGCTTTTTGAGACTCGATTTCCGCCCGACATCGCGCGCATCCGGTTACGTGCCGCGCCGTTTGTTCCGGCGAAAGAATCGGTGTTTCGCCATCCATTTCCGCCATCACCGAAAAAACCGTTTCTTCGCATTCGTCTGATTTCATAATCTTTTTTCCGTTCCTGCGATAAAGTTTCAAGTCAATATCGCCTGCAATTGTTTCCGGGCGTAAAAGAGTCGGCTCATCACGGTTCCGCGCGGAATTTGTAAAAGGTCAGCCAATTCCTGGTACGAAAGCCCGTCGAGATATTTCAAAGTAATGAGTTCACGGTCTTGCGGCGTTAAAGCGAGAAGAGCGGCTTCGAGCGCGAGCGTATCTTCAATCGAAGATTCGTTACCGGGCGCGAGAATTTCCGAGTCTTCTTTGCTGATAGTGTTTTGCCTGCCGGGTGTAGCCAGCATTTTGAAACAGCGGTTGCGGAGCAAGACGTAAAACCACGGATAAAACCGCCGCGAAGAGTCAAATTTGTCAAGCGCCCGAAAAGCATCAACAAAGGCTTCCTGAACCGCGTCCAGAGCGTCTTCTCTGTTTCCCAAAATCGACGTGGCATGACCGACTGCTTGATTTTGATAGCGTTCGACGAGATAACGAAACGATTCCTTATCGCCGTCCAGACAATTTTTTAACGCTATTGAATCATCCATAATAACCATTCACCATAACGTATCCGAATTGTTGGGAAAATATTCAAGGCGTCATGCACTTTCTTAAATCTTTATTAATCTCAAAACAACCTTCCGACATATTTCTTCGTCAAAGGCGACAACTGATTGTCAGGGAGAGAGAAGGTTTATGGGCGTTCTTTTTTCAGATGAAGTGCGCGCAGATTCAGAAGTTGGGACGGGGCCGAAACCTACGCCCGCCAGTGAAATTATCTTTCGCATCAAGACATCGCTTTTACAGGCAAGGCGTATTTTTCAGAACATCTTTGCGGGCGACATTCACCAATATTCCAAAGGTGAGATGCTCAGAAATGAGACCGTCATCGCCGAATCCAAAAGCAAGTTGTGGTCGAATAATCAAGGCGCAGAACTTAAACTCGAAGCAGGAAAAGTGCATAACCTGCGAATGGCTCTCCGTCGTCTTAATGGAGTTGAGATTCCTGCGGGCCGCGTCTTCAGTTTCTGGTCTCAAGTCGGGCTTCCGGTCAGATGGAAAGGGTTTGCGCGAGGGCGCGAGCTTCGCGAAGGCTGCATAATTCCAAGCGTTGGCGGCGGGCTTTGTCAATTGTCAAACGCGCTCTATGATGCGGCTTTGAGCGCAGGATTTGAAATCCTGGAACGCCATGCTCACAGTAAAGTTATCCCCGGCTCACTGGCCGAAGTCGGACGCGATGCTACAGTCTTTTGGAATTATGTTGACCTTAGATTCAAATCGAACAATCCGTTTCGCATCGAAATTCTAATGACGAGCGATGAATTGATCGTCCGATTGAAGAGCGAAAAGATCAGAAGAACGGCACTGCCCGTTCGCGCTGCTAAATTAATTACACCTGCCGATGACCTGCAATCTTGCGCGAGTTGCAACGTCCAGAGTTGCTTCAAGCACATCGAGCGCAAAAAGGGCGCATCCGGTTTCGAGCAAAGCGCGTATCTTGTTGATGAATACTGGCCGGAACTGGACGAGTACATAAGCGATCATAAAAGCGATAAAGACATTCTCGGATTGCCGATCAACGGGAAAAAATTCAACAAGCAAAACTACGCGTGGTCTGCCAGTGGTTTTCAGAAAGTGAGCGAAAGCAGACTTACCACTATCATCAGAGCTATTGAATCGAGAAACCTGAGTCCGCAAGGAGCAGCCAGACAAAAAGCTCTGTTAAGGAATGACGAAAGACTTGCGAGCAGTTTTGCGCCGTTGCTCGGGATGGATGTCACGCACGTCACGGTCATGCAGAACCTGCTTCCTTTCCTGTGGAATGAAGGCTATCTGGGCGGCAGAACGTTCGATGTGTTAATGACTCGTTTGCCTCTGGCCGATTTGCACAAAAGATTAGACCGCGCTCGCCAGTTGCACACGGAAAGCGAAACACTCGCTGACTTCAGAGCGGCTGAATGGCTCGTCAGAGCAGAAGGCGAAGCGTTGAAGTACGCGCGAAAAATCGTAACGCCTCACACTGAAATAGCGGCTCTGTTCAAAGAGAAAGCGGTGGTGATGGATTGGCTTATCCCCGAAGCGAAAAGAGAGCCGATCAAAGGCAACAAAGTTCTCTTCCCTGCTTCGACGCTCGGAAGAAAAGGCGCATACGAGATGCGCGAAGCGGCTCGCGCGCTCAACCTCGATCTGGTCTTGATAGGCTCTCAACTGGAGGGCACGGATTTCTGGCGAGGTGTGCCCATCTCTTGCAGGCGTTTTGATGAAAGATGGCTGGACGAAATCGGCCTCGTAGTTCTTCCCGCGTTCATAGAACATAAGCCGAGGCGACTGCTTGAAGCAGTTGCTCACAAAGTTCCTGTGATCGCGTCAACGGCTTGCGGGCTGGGCAATGTGGCCGGTGTCGTGAATGTGCCGGTCGGAGATGCGCAATCATTGTTCGATGAAATCCAAAGATGGTTCCTGAATGCTCAAGAAGCTAATGCCGCTTGATTCGAGTCAAATCCCTTCGCTTGCCAAGCCTCGCCGAGACGTGTAAAACGTATGGCAGACCGCTTGCAGTTTTTTGAGCGTCTAATTTCAATCAAAAAGTTATTATGACTATAGAAGAATTAAAACCAATCATAGAATCGCTGATATTCGTTTCCGAAGAGCCGATAAGCGTGAAACAACTTTCTTCGCTTCTCAATGAAGTACCGGTTGAAGACATCGAAGCGGCTGCCGAACAGTTGAGAGAAGAATACAACGCTCGTGGCGCGGGAATTGAAATCAGGCAACTCGCGGGCGGCTATCGAATAACGACGCGGCCTGAGTTGAACGAATATGTTCGCCGCTATATGAAGTCGCAGCCTTCTGCGCGGCTGTCAATCGCTGCACTCGAAACGCTCGCCGTCATCGCTTACAAACAGCCGATCACCATACCTGAGATACTCGAAATTCGCGGCGTGACTTCGACCTCTGCAATCAAAACGCTGCTCGACCGGCGATTGATCGTCGCCAAAGGGCACAAACAGGTGGTTGGCCGCCCGATGATGTACGGCACTTCAAAAGAGTTCCTGATTCAATTCGGGCTTAACGACCTGTCAGAGCTTCCGAACCTTGAGGACTTCGAGGATTTGATGAGCAGCTAACCCATCTGTATCCAGCCGCGCTATACTCTCCTTATATGAAAGAACGTCTACAAAAAATAATCGCATCGACCGGCATGGCGTCGCGCCGCACTGCCGAAGAGATGATCGTCAACGGCGAAGTGATAGTTAACGGTCGCGTTGTTACAGAGCTTGGCTCGAAGGCAGACCCGGCGCAGGATCATATCAAAGTGCGCGGCAAATTGATCAACGCTCAACTAGTCAACCGCGAGAAAAAATATATTCTAATCAACAAACCGCGCGGGTATCTCTCGTCCGTTTCAGACCCGAAAGAGCGACCGCTTGTAGCGCGCCTGCTTCCGCCTTCGATGAGGCGCGGGCTTCATCCTGTTGGCCGGTTGGACTTCAACACCGAAGGGCTGATCATAATGACCAACGACGGCGATTTGACCAATATGATTACGAAAGGCGGCATGGTCGAGAAGGTCTATCATGTGAAAGTTAAAGGCGCTGTGAGCGAAGAACAGATCGAGCGGTTGCGACGGGGGATAAAGTTTGGCGAGTCTCGCACTGCCCCAGCCGAGATCAGATTGATCGAGCGCACACGCGAAGCCGGAAATTGCTGGTATGAAGTCACGCTGCGCGAAGGAAAGAATCAACAGATTCGTCGTATGTTCGATTCGACTGGTCATTCGGTCGTCAAACTGCGCCGCGTGCGAATAGGCCACATCACGGAGCAAGGACTGCCGATGGGGAAATATCGCGAATTGAAACCGGGAGAAATCACCCGATTCCTTCAACCTAATCAAAAAACCAATAAGAAAAAGTCTAAGAAAGCGTCCGGCAAATCACATTCGTAGCCGCAGAAGCTGTCCCCCTCACATACAACACGTGATTTTTTCCTTCGCAGCGTGTAAAATTAGGAGTTCTTATTAACACGCGATTGTTCACAATTGCGCGTGCAGTCGCGGTTGTTCTGGAGGAACAATGGATTTCGAGTTGAACGAAGAGCAGCAACAGATCAAACAATCAATACGCGAGTTTGCCGAAGCAGAACTTGCGCCTCACGTGTCGGAATGGGACGAGGCGCAGCACTTCCCTGTAGAACTCAGGCCCAAGTTTGCCGAACTGGGCATTATGGGCGTGCTCTTCCCCGAAGAGTACGGAGGTCAGGGCTTAGGTTATGTCGAATACGCAACAATCATCGAAGAACTCTCGCGCGTTGACCCTTCGGTCGGGCTTTCGATAGCCGCTCACAACTCGCTCGGCGCTGGACATATCTCCATCGCCGCCAATCACGAGCAGAAAGAAAAATATCTGACACCGCTTGCGCGCGGCGATGCGTTTGCCGCGTGGGGATTGACAGAGCCAAGCTCAGGCTCCGACGCAAGCTCGATGCGAACCACTGCTGCGCGGCGCAACGGCGGATGGGTAATCAACGGCTCTAAAAATTTCATCACCAACGCGACATTCGCGGAAACGACCGTGGCTCTGGCAATCACTGATCGCACGACGGGCACGCATGGCATTTCGGCTTTCATAATCGAGCGCGGCACGAAAGGATTTTCAGTCGCAAAGAAAGAGAACAAGCTCGGCATGCGCGCGAGCGATACTGCGGCTCTGATCTTCGACGATTGTTTCGTTCCCGATTCGAACCTGATAGGCGAAGTGGGTCAGGGATTCATTCAAGCGATGAAGGTGTTGGACGGCGGCAGGATTTCAATTGCCGCGCTCGCCATAGGCATCGCGCAAGGCGCATATGAAGCCGCGCTGAAGTATTCGAAAGAGCGCCACCAGTTCGGTCGCCCGATCTCGGAGTTTCAGGCGATTCAATTCAAGCTCGCCGACATGGCTACGGAAATCGAAGCCGCGCGGCTATTGACTTATCGTTCGGCGGAGTTGAAGAATCGCGGCAAGGTCACAACCAAAGAGTCTTCCATGGCAAAACTCTATGCCAGCGAAGTCGCCGTGCGCGTTGCCGAACAATCGGTTCAAATACATGGCGGCTATGGCTACATCAAGGATTACCCGGCTGAAAAATTCTGGCGCGACTCGAAGCTCTGCACAATCGGCGAAGGCACGAGCGAGATTCAACGAGTGGTGATCGCGCGACAGTTATTAAGGTCATAAGAAAATCACGAATCAGAAGTCATAAGCCAGAAAGAATCGAAAGTGCGCGCGCGGCAACTTTCCGTTCTGACTTTTGACTGCTGACTGCTGACTTCTATGAGTTCGACAGAAAAAATCCTCAACGGCGACAAACGTTCGATAGCTCGCGCCATCAGCACGGTCGAAGATTCGCGCGCAGATGCCACAGCCCTTCTCAAAGAAATCTTTCCGCATACAGGCAGAGCTACTGTCATAGGGATCACTGGCGCGCCGGGCGCAGGCAAAAGCACGCTTGTTGATCGGCTGGCTGCGCACTATCGCGCGCAAAACGAGCTTGTCGGCATCATCTGTGTTGACCCATCGAGTCCTTTCACGGGCGGCGCTATACTTGGCGACCGGATACGAATGCAGGGCATGGCTACTGATCCCGGCATCTTCATACGCAGCATGGCGGCGCGAGGCCACCTGGGCGGGCTTGCGCGCGCGACGGTCGATGCGGTAGCGATACTGGATGCGGCGGGGTATAATAAAATCATCATTGAAACGGTTGGCGTTGGTCAGGACGAAGTTGACATAGTCAAAACAGCCGATGTTACTGTGGTCGTGCTCGTTCCCGGAATGGGCGATGACATACAGGCCATCAAGGCAGGGATAATGGAGATCGGCGATGTCTTCGCCATCAACAAAGCCGACCGCGATGGGGTGTTGAGAACCGAGCGAGAGCTTGAACAATTGCTTTCCATCTCGGAGCGGCCTGACGGTTGGAAGCCGCCGATAATCAAAACGGTGGCTACTGAAAACAACGGCATCGAAGCGATGGCAGAAGCCGTAGCCAGTTACGCGGATTACACTGCGTCCCGTGGCGAGCAGATCGAAAGCCGTCGCGCGAGCGTTGCCGAGCACCGTATAATTGAGTTGTTACGCGACCGTTTATTGAAGATCGCTTTGGATAATCGCATCGGCAGAGACGAGCTTCGAGCGATGGCGCGGTCTGTGGCTGACCGTAGCCGCGACCCCTATTCTGTGGTTGAAGAGATAATCGCAAGACTGGGAATCACCGATTACTAATATTTATGAAAATAGATCATCTTGGGATTGCAGTTCGCTCGATTTCAGATTCGCTGTCGTTTTACCGCGACGCGCTCGGTATTGAGCTTGAGGGAACTGAAACGGTTGACGATCAGGGTGTGAACATAGCTTGGCTGCCTGTCGGCGAAACACGAATCGAGCTTCTGGAGCCGATTTCAGAGGATACGGCTGTTGGCCGATTCATCGCCAAACGCGGCGAAGGACTCCATCATATTTGCTATGAAGTTGAAGACCTGGCGTCCAGATTGGGCGAATTAAGATCGCGCGGCGTGCGTATGCTCGATGGTTACCCACGTCGCGGCGCGGAAGGAAAGCTAGTTGCCTTTTTGCATCCGGCGAGCGCGAACGGTGTTCTCGTCGAACTGGTTGAGAAGGCTAGAACACCGGAAGGAGAATAGATGACACAAGAATCAAACAAAGACAACGATATGGAAGGCGCAGAGGCAACCAACGCATCCGAAGATGCTGCGCCGGTCACAACAACAACGGGCGAGCCTGAAGCTGCAGCCGAAACCGAAGAAGTATCCGAAACCGAAGAAGCGGCTGAAGCTGAAGGCGATGACCAACCTGAAGCCGCGCCTTATGCGGCGGCCACCGCTGAGTCAACGCCGATGGCGAAAAAGGCTTCGGCAAGTAAATCGAACATGCCTGCGAAGGTTATCGTCGTGATACTGGTTC
>DATEKX010000603.1:0-10112 GCA_035277165.1 Blastocatellia bacterium
CGCGGCGCGTTTTCTAATATCTCTTCAAGAGTCGTCACACCTTGAAGAGCTTTTACCATGCCGTCTTCATGCATTGTGCACAAGTTGCAGGAGTCCAGACTCATCTGTCGAATCTCCTGCATCGTTCGCTTCTGCAATATAGCATCGCGAATGTCCGCGTTCGGAACCAGCAACTCGTAGATGCCGAGCCGCCCACGATAGCCTGTGAAATTACATACGGAACATCCTTTGCCGCGCACCATTGTGAACCGGCTCAGGTCTTTGTCCGCCAATCCGAACCGGCGCAGTATGCGCGCGTCGGGTTGATAACTCATCTGGCAGTTTACGCAGACTTTTCGAACAAGCCGTTGCGCAAGCACTGCTCCTATAGTTGATGCGATCAACGATGTTTCAATCTCCATGTTGATCAGTCGCACGAGCGCGCCTACGGAATCTTCTGTATGAAAAGTCGCAAAAACTTTATGGCCGGTCAACGCGGACTGCACCGCTACGTCTGCTGAAAATTTGTCGCGTATCTCGCCGATGACTATGATGTCGGGGTCTTGACGAACAATCGAACGAAGCGTCTCGTTGAAAGTCAGTCCTATTTTTTCATTGATCGAGCATTGCGAGATGCCGTCAATGACGTACTCGACAGGGTCTTCGCAGGTGATGATCTTGACCGTTGGATCATTGCAGTGGTCTATCGAGCTATAAAGCGTAGTCGTTTTGCCTGAACCTGTCGGGCCTGTTATCAAAGTAATGCCGGACGGCACAGCCAGCACATCGTCACAGTATATCCGCAGAATGTTCGGCGCGAATCCCAGTTCTTGAAGACTGATCAGCGACGCTTTGTTCAGAATTCTCAGCACTACGTTTTCGCCGAAGACCGTCGCATAAAAAGATACGCGAATATCAATCTCCTGCTTGTCCGTTTTGACGAAGATGCGCCCGTCCTGATGCTTGCGGCGTTCGGCAACATCTGCGTCCGCCAGAATCTTGATCCGAGAAACTACGCGCGGCGTGTAGTCGCGCGGGAAGTCCATCTTGTGTACGAGCACGCCGTCGAGCCGATATCGCACTCGCAACCTGTTGGCCATCGGCTCAAGGTGCACGTCGGATGCGCCTTCTTCTATCGCCGACCGTATCAACTGGTCAATCATCTGCACGATGCGGTCTTCGGCTGATTGCGCCTGCGGTTGAGTTTCGAGCGTGTGGTACTTGACCTTTTGATAATCGCCGATGCCCGCGTCTTTGCCTTGAAGCATCGCGTCGAGCAACTCAAGCGTCTTCAGTATGACCGCGCTCGTGGCAAGGTAGAGCTTAACGCGGCAGTTGAAAATCCTGGCTACCTCTTCGATGAAGTGCGTCATCGTTGGATCAGAGACGAGCAAACACACCTGGCCGTCTTCTATCTTTATCGGTAGCCCGATTTGGCGGCGCAGGTATTTGAGCGAGACTCGGCGGACAAGCTCAATATCAATCTGACTGATGTCCAGTTCAAGCAACGGCAGGCTGAATTTTTCTGCCAGCGCTTCGATGACGTGGCGCTCTTCGATCACTCCCATCTCGATCAGCACTTCGCCAAGCCGCTTCGATTTCGTCCCGTTCTTCCGCTGAATTTCGCGCGCGGCCATAACGTCTTCGAGGGTGATGATCTTTCGATTTATGAGGATGTCACCGATGCTGAAACGGCTTTGATGGCGGCGCACAAAAGCTTCCAGGCGCGGCTCGCTCACCCAGTTCATTTCCAACAGCACATCGCTCAAAGTCTTTTGGCCGCCCAGGTGCTCTTGTATCCTTCGAGCTTTTGTAAGTTGATCTGTTGTAACCAGCCCTTCGCTTATTAGCGCTTTTTCGATTCCGTCATCGAACGAAAACTGGAGCATCCTGTCTCTCCCATAACCCGATTTTAGATTTTAGATTTTGAATTCGCAGACTGATAATCAATTTCAGGGACAAGAATCCAAACGAGGGAGCGGGGCGAGCGAAGTGACAGCCGTTAGATGATAAATGATGGCCCTCGAAAAATCATCAGTAACTTTTGCGCAGCCCTAAAGAGCGTATCAGTAATATGCGAAGTGTTCGTATTCATTTCTCTCATGATGGCAGAATACCCTGTCAATAACCGGGCAAACAATGGCATAAGAAATGCACTTTGACAAACATAAGGCGTTTACTCGGCAGCCATACGACGAACGGAGGGAGAGGTATGAACAAAATTAGAAATACGATTTCAGCGGCGCTGGTCATCGCGCTTACCGGCCTAAGCGTGCTGGTGCAAGCGCAAAACCAGCGTGCCTATCGCATGGACGACCGTGCGATGCAACAGTTACTTCAACGGATCGAGACGGGGGCCGACAGGTTCAGGGCAGACCTCACCTCGGCACTTGATCAGAGCCGACTCGATAACACTCAAAGAGAAGACAACATCAACCAAATGGTGGCAGATTTCGAGCAGGAAGCCGGTCAGTTACGTGATCGATTCAACAGGCGCTCGTCAACCACTTCAGACGTTCAAGCGGTGCTTGATCGCGCCGCGCGTATAGACAACTTCATGCAGCGGCGGCGACTTGGTGGCGAGGCCGAGCGTGGTTGGGCGATGCTCAGAAATGATCTGGATCAGTTGGCGAGCACTTACAATGTCGCGTGGAATTGGAATAACACCACGCGCCAGGACAACGACCGAACTTATGGCAACAACAGAGGGTATGGCAACAACAGGGGTTATGGTAACAACCGAGGCGGCTACGTCGGCGACGCCCGCATGACGGGAACCTACAGGCTCAACACATCGCGGAGCATGAATGCCCGTGAGGTTGTTGAAAACGCTGTGCGCAATTTGCCGACTGATCAGCGTCAGCGCGTCACCGAAGCGCTTCTGAGGCGTCTAGACTCTCCTGATGTGATTGCCATCGAAAAACGAGGTCGAACCTTCAACATCGCCTCATCCACTGCGCCTCAAGGCACGTTCGAGGCTGATGGGGTCGAGCACGAAGAAATGCTTCCTAACAGCCAGCGCACGTCCCGCGTGCGTGTAAGCCTCGCCGGAGATCAATTGACGATCAACTCAACCGGTAACAGGTCATCAGACTTCTCCGTGATCTTTGATCCGGTTGGCAACGGTAACGGTCTTCGCGTCACGCGACGCCTTTATAATGATCGCCTCTCGCAGCCAATAAGTGTCGAAAGCGTCTATGACCGCACGTCTGAGATAGCCGAGTGGAATGTCTACACGGGGCCGAGGAACAATGCAGGCAACTATCCAAATACAGGCAACTACCCGAATGACAATCCGAACAGAAGGAATGTCAGAGACGACTATATCGTGCCTGACAACATGACGCTTGTGGCTAGACTCAACGATGATCTGGTAACAAGCAAGGCGCGAGCTGGCGACCGGTTCACGATGAACGTTGTATCTCCTTCGGAATACGAAGGGGCGACAATCGAAGGCTCAGTCGGAAACGTAGACCGTGGCGGACGCATCGCGGGGCGCTCGGAGATGTCGCTGAACCTTGAGCGCATCACGTTGCGCAACGGTCAATCGTATCGCTTTGAGGGGACTCTCGAAAGCGCCCGCACCACGAACGGAGAAGTCGTGCGCGTGGACACTGAAGGGAGCGTGCGAGAAAGTAGTCAGACCAACCGCACCATCAAGCGGTCAGCTATCGGCACGGCGATAGGAGCCATCATAGGCGGCATCGCGGGCGGCGGGTCAGGCGCGGCAATCGGCGCGGTGGTCGGCGCGGGCGCGGGTGCCGGATCAGTTTACGTTCAAGGCCGCAACGATCTCGAATTGATGAGCGGCTCGGAGCTAACAATTCGCGCGAGCGCTCCCAGAACAAGCGGCGACAGATAATAAAAAATTCGTTGGCGATAAAAAGGTGCGCGTAAAAATAAAGGCAGCAAGCAATTGCTGCCTTTATTTTTTCTTTGGTTCGGAGCCGCTGTAGTAGAATCAGAAATATGTTCAAGGCGAAATTGAAAGCGATTCTTGTAGCGCTGACTTTTTGCCTCGTATCTCAAGGGATGACCATGCAGAAATCTGAGCGGCCACGCGCGCGCGATGTGGGTCTTTCAATCGGCGTTCTTCCGACAGGCCCGCTCAATGCGATCACGGATGTAGCCGGTGTTCAAGTCGGTCATACGACAATCGTTCGCGGCGATAACATCAGAACAGGAGTCACAGCGCTTTTGCCGCACGCGGGAAATATATTCAGAGAGAAAGTACCCGGCGCAGTCTTTATCGGCAACGCATTCGGCAAACTCGCAGGCTCGACTCAGGTCAATGAGCTAGGAGAGATTGAAACACCAATCCTGTTGACCGCTACGCTCAACGTGCCGCGCGTAGCCGATTCTGTGATTGATTATATGCTCGCGCTTGCTGGCAATGAAGACGTGCAATCAATCAATCCGCTCGTTGCGGAAACAAACGACGGCGCGTTGAATGACATTCGCGGTCGTCACGTCACGCGCGATGATGTAATCAATGCTATAAAGAATGCGAAAGGCGGCGCGGTTGAAGAAGGCGCGGTTGGCGCTGGCACAGGAACGATAGCATTCGGTTTCAAAGGCGGCATCGGAACCGCATCGCGCAGACTGCCAGCGGCGCTCGGCGGCTACACGGTCGGCGTGCTGGTGCAGACGAACTTTGGCGGCGTACTCACTATCGCGGGCGTGCCTGTCGGTCAGGAACTTGGCCGTTACTATTTGAAAGATCAACTTGAAAATAAAAGAGCCAGCAACGAATCAAGCAGCGCAAAAGATTTGGCGGACGGCTCTGTGATAATCGTTATCGCGACGGATGCGCCGATTGATGCGCGCAATCTGAAGAGACTGGCCGCGCGCTCGATGATGGGGCTTGCTCGAACAGGCTCGTCTGCGAGCAACGGCAGCGGCGATTATTCGATTGCATTTTCGACTGCTCAAGAAGTCCGACTGCGCCCGACTGCAAACAATCTGCGCGATGTGAAGCTGCTTGCAAACGATGCGATGTCGCCGCTGTTTTTGGCAGTGATAGAAGCGACGGAAGAAGCGATTTACAACTCGCTGTTTCGCGCTACGACAATGACGGGGCGCGGTCGCACCATTGAAGCGCTGCCGATTGATCGCACGGTTGAGATACTGCGCAGGTATGGCGCTATAAAATCGCGCTGAAGAGCGGCCACGAATTGCACGAATTATAACGAATGTTCACGAATAACTTTGTGTTAATTCGTATCCATTCGTGCAATTCGTGGCTCAATTTTTCTGCAAGACCATCAGCCGCATCCATTCTAAATAATCGAACAGCCCATCATAAATTGCACAGAGTCTTTGCAACAGGAGTCTCCATGCGACCGAAACATCTTTTCGCGTTCGTAGCCATATTGTTTATTTCGATCAACTGTTTCGGTCAGGGAGTCGTTACACCTCGCCGCCATCAGCCGGGCAATCAATCGCAGGAACAGCCCGCAAATCCGCTGCCTGCTGCGCTGCCTGTCTCTGCCATAAAGATAAAAGCTCGCCTCGAAGGTCAGGTCGCAACCGTCAAAGTCGAGCATCTTTTCCGCAATGATACGGACGATGTGCTCGAAGGGACTTACTACTTTCCGGTGCCCGAAGGCGCGACGTTGCTGGAATTCGCGGTCTATGACGGCGACGAGCGGCGCGTGGGGCGAGTGAAGGAGAAAGACGAAGCGCGAGCCGCTTATTCAACAGCAGCCGGTCAGGGCGAAGACCCTGCGCTGCTTGAGATGACCAAACGCGGATGGTTTCAATCGCGCGTACATCCAATACTGCCGCACTCCGATAAACGCATCGAGATAATCTATTCGCAGGTTCTTGCCGACAAAAACGGAGTAGTCACGTTCGATTACGCGCTTGGTCGCGGCTACAAAAAACTGAAAGTGCCGGTCGCCAAAGTTGAAATCGAAGTAGACCTGCGTTCCGAAGCCGCAATCAAAAATCTCTTTTCGCCCACGCACCCGCTCGACATTCAATACGATGGCGACCGGCATGCTACGGCCAGGATAACTACTATGGGCGGAGGCGATGCCGAAAACTTTCAACTCGTCTACTCGCTTTCGAACGAAGACATAAGCATGTCGCTTGTGACTTATCGCAAGGAAGGCGAGGATGGTTATTTTCTGCTTATGCTTTCGCCAAAGATTGATTTCGATAGCAAACGCGTTTCGGCAAAAGACGTGTTGTTTGTCGTAGACATTTCGGCCTCGATGTCGGGCACGAAGTTTATTCAGGCACAACAAGCAATCAGATTCGGATTGACAGAAACGCTTAACCCTGACGACCGCTTCAACATAATCACATTCGCGGGCACTGTCCGTCCCATGCAGAAAGGGATGCTTCAAGCGACGCCCGCGAATATTAAACGCGCGCTCGATTTCGTAAACAAACTCGAACTCGCTCCGTCCACAAATATCAACGATGCGCTGGTGACGGCGATGAAGATGTTTGAATCGAACGAGCGATTGCACAATATCATCTTTCTGACGGACGGAATGCCTAATGAGAGCGAGACGGAACCAAACGCGATTGCTGCGAACGTGCGCGCCGCGAACACGACAAGAGCGCGGTTGTTCACGTTCGGCGTAGGCGAGGATGTAAATCGTGTCTTGTTGGAAAAGATCGCGGCAGAAAATCGCGGCGCAGGCACAGACATCTTTGATCTGTCGAAGATTGGTTACGAGCTTTCAACATTCTTCTCGAAAGTCAGTCAGCCTGTGCTTTCCGATTTGCATGTGAATTTCGGGCCTGTGGTTGCCGACCGCGTGCATCCCGGCGAACTGCCCGATCTCTACACTCGGTCGCAGATAAAAATATTCGGGCGTTATCGCAATCAAGAAGACCTCGACCAGATAACAGTTTCGCTCACAGGGCGAATGAACGAGCGTCCGCAGCAATTCGATTTCTCAGGGCTTCGTTTTCCGCTGGTTACTGATGATAAAGATTTCCTGCCAAAGCTCTGGGCTACTGAACGCGTGAGCGCCTTGCTACAAGAGATTCGCATCTCAGGCGAGCGGCCCGAACTCAAACAGGAAGTGATTGACCTTGCGCGCCAGTTCAATCTCGTCACGCCTTACACGTCGATGTACGTTCCGACAAGCGCAGAACTCGCAAAAGAGAAAGCCGAATCGCCTGACGCTCAAATAAATAAGGAGGCGACTGCTCAAAATAAATCGAACGAGCCATTCGAGCGATTGCAGTTGATGGCCGATTTGCAAAGAGCGCCTAATCCTACGCCACAAGTTGCGGCTGATGGCACAGGCGCAGTCGTAATTAATTCTGCGGATGCGAAATTGGGCGGCAGCATAACTGCAAAGGCAATAACCGAGTTGCCTGTAAACGGTCGAAATGTTCCACCTCCTTTGCAATCCGCGCCCGATGCGAAAGATTCATCGGCCAGTGTAGATGTAACGACAAGGGTTCAGGAGAGAAGGGTGAATTTTCCATTCAATGGCGGAGTCTCTCAAACAGAGAGGGCTGCGGCCAGTGCTGTCGTTGACGATAACGGCGCGGTGATTCCGAATGCGACCGTGACTATCAAAGATCAAAGCACGGGCGTTACGCGCACCGTCACGACCGACGAGGAAGGGAACTACACTACGGCAGGGCTTCCACCGGGAAATTATCAGGTTCAAGTTCAAGCGCCGGGCTTCAACACTACAACCGTTAATGATGTTGTTATCCAGCCCGGACAGGCCGCTGCGACGGGCGTAACATTGACAGCGGGCGCTACGTCAGAGGTCGTGACCGTAGTCGCAGGCGCTTCAGCCGTAGATAGTTCGACCTCGCAGATGTCTTCGAGCTACAACTGGAAAAAGCTCAGAGACCTGCCCAGCCTCGCGCCTGTGGATTCGTTTGCGCGACTGGCTTCCGGCGTAAACTCGACGAGCTTTAATGAATCGATCACCGGGCAGGCTGGCGCAAACAGGCAAGGTGAATTCCGATTCTGGATAAATGGCGGACGGCCACGCTCGAATGGATTCATGCTCGACAGCTTTGACAACAACGACATTGACGGCCAGCCTGTAATTTCGATCAAGAACTTCGACGCAATTGAAATGCTTCAGGTGATGTCCACGCGCGCGACAAGCGACGTGAGCGAAACGAACACTTCTTCAATCAACCTGCTCACTCGCGGCGGCGTGAACGATTTTCACGGGAGCCTGTTCGATTATCACCTGAATAGAAAGCTTGGCGCGCTGTCCCCGCTTGAACGGCGAAGCGGGCTGGACGCGGCTCCGAAATTCAAGAGCGACATCTTTGGCGGAACATTCGGCGGCCCGATTCAGCGCGACCGAATGTTCTTCTTCGGCTCTTTCACGCGCGAAACTGAAAGCTCGCATCGGTTCGTTGATTCGACCTCGTCGCAGTTGACGCCAACTGTGCAAGGGTTGGACAAACTGGCTCGCGTCTTTTCCGGTTCTGACACTGTGCGCGATCTTATAGCTCGCGGCCCTCTGGCAATGGCTACAGGCGACCCGCGAGTGACGCGCACGTTTCGTCGTTCTGTGCTTGGCGTGCCGATTGAATTCGGAGAGGTGACAAGAACTATTCCGTCTAAAGCATTCGGTTATGAAACAGGAGGGCGATTCGATTTTGGAGTGACGAGCCGCGACCGCTTGCAGGCGAGTTACTGGTACACGAGCCGCAACGAGTCTGATTCGATTTCCAGATTGGCGGCGGGTTACACGGGCGATACCGATGCGCTGGCACAACTCGGAAATATTCGTTGGATTCGACTGCTCTCGCCGCAATCAACCAATGAACTGGGGCTGAACTTTAACAGAGCGCGAGCCTCGCTCGATTCAAGCCAGTCAGGTTTCAGCGCAGAATCGCCGAGCGTGAACACAGGTTTTCGCGGCTTGAGCTATGGCGCAAATCCATTTGTGCCGTCTTCCCACGTCTCGACTCTCTTTGAAGCGACAGACACCTTGAACCGCATCGCGGGGCGGCACACCCTGAAGCTGGGCGCGCGGATTCGAAGCCGCCTCACGCGATTTAATTTTCTGCCGGGAGCCGAAGCCCAGTACAACTATCAAAGCTTTGATGATTTCGTGCTTGATAAACCTGCTGCGCTGACGGTTGCCATCGGTGATCCGCGTTCGAGCTTTTCCGAACTACATCATCACTTTTTCATTGACGACGCGTGGCGAGTGACAAGCAATCTGACTCTGTCAATGGGGTTGAGTTACGAAAATGCCGGGCAGCCTGTTAACCAGTTGATCGACCGGATTAACGAGCGCGAATCAGACCCCGCAAGAGCGATGTTCGATTCAAGCACGGCCTTGCTTAAAAAGATTAATCGCGACAACAACAACTTTGCGCCGAGAATCGGCTTCGCTTACATGCCGCGCTTTCTGGTTTTCGGGAAGAATCTTTTCGGTTATGACAAGACGGTGATTCGCGGCGGCGCGAGCCTCTCTTATGATCAAACGGCATATCGCCCGCTTTCTGATATGGCAGCAAGCTCGCCAAACGTCCTGCTTGGCGTTTTCACTCCTGGAAACGCGAGCTTGCTGCCTGCTTTCCCGACCGTGCCTGATGCTAATGATTTGCGCGCACTGCTGGGTTCGTCGTCGCTCGCATATGCTCGAACACAGTTGGCCAACGACTATCACACGCCGATAGCCTTTTCGTGGCATCTTGATTTGAGCCGCGACTTCGGAAGTAGAGGAGTAATCGGCTTGGCTTATATCGGTTCGCGCGGAGCGGGATTGATTCGCGCGATTGACGGCAATCCTTTTTCTGATGGCTCAACGGGCGCGCTTCGAGTTTACGAAACCAGCGGTCACTCGATCTATCATTCAATTCAAGCGAGAAGCGATTTTCGTCTGACCGACCGCCTCACGGGCGGCATTGCTTACACGCTATCTAAGTTGATTGATGATGTGCCGGACAACGCCTCTACGTTTGGCGGAGGCATCGGCAACGCATCAACACTGGTTTCGCCCGCGCTTCAATCATTAGCTCAGAACCCGTTCGACGCTTCACAAGGCGAGCGCGCATTATCAAGCCTCGACCGGAAGCATTCGCTCACAGCAAACTTCATATGGGATTTGCCGTTGCGCCGAGATCAAACAAAATTTCTGGGACGGCTGCTCGGAGGCTGGAAGGCGAGCGCGATC
>DATEKX010000604.1:0-5377 GCA_035277165.1 Blastocatellia bacterium
CTCATAGTCGCCTTCTCTGAGCCACACATCACCGAGCGCGAGCAGCGCGCGATAGTAGCGCGGCTCGACTCTGAGCGCAGCTTCAAACTCTGTGACCGATTCGGCGAGCTTTCCTTCTTGCTTGAGCGCGCGCCCGTGCTCGTAATGCTTGCGCGCAAGCACTGCTACCTTTTGCTCGTAACCTGCTCGCCCGTCGAGGTATTGCGAAAGCATTCGCCGCGCGCTCACACTGAACGAATCTAACGAAACAGCTCGCCGCGCAAGCGCGCGAACTTCGTCGGGCTTGCGCTCTGTCCCTTTGATGAACGCAAGCGCGCCGAGGGCTTCCACATCGTACTCGTTCAGAGTGATTGCGCGCTCGGCTTCTGCAGCAGCTTCCTTGTTGCGATTGCTCTCGATCAGGGCGCGCGCAAGCAAGGCATGAGCAGGGCTGTTGTTGGGATTGCGAGCTACTACTTCGCGCAGTCTCGTTTCGGCGCTTTTGTAATCGCGCTCCAGCAGATCAACTCCCGCGCGCCCAAGGGTGGCCGTTACGTTTGAAGAGTCAATCTTGAGCGCGCTTTCAAAATATTCGCGCGCGCGCGCAGTCTCTTCCGCCGCGAGATGAATCTCTCCACGCTCGGCCATCAGGTCAGCCGAGCGCGGATGATCCTTGTTTGCCTGGTCGAGCAATCGAATAGCAGCAACGTAATCGAACTTCGCGCGCGCAATCCGACTGAGTCCGAGCGCAGCCGTGATGTTTGTCGGGTCGAGAGCTAAAGCCTCGCGGAATGCCGCTTCAGCGCCGTCTAGATTCCACTTGCGGCGCAACTCTTCGCCGCGTCTCGCAGCATCGTTCGCCAGTCGAGTCGAATTATCGCGCGACGCCGCGAAGCTCGGCGATAGACTCTGCGCGTGAGATAGAGGGATGAAAGGTAGAAGGCAGAGGATGGAAAATAAAAGCGTGATGCGTGAACAGATTTTCACCGCAGAGGCGCAGAGGGGGCGCAGAGGTAATAGATAAATATTCTCTGCGTAATCTCTGCGCCCTCTGCGTCTCTGCGGTGAACTTGTACTCATTGCTCGTTGCCTTTAGGTTTGAGTCCGACATCTTCAGTCGTTTCGCGCAGCGCCCGGATGATGAAATCAATGTTTTCGCCGAGGTCTACGCCTAGCTCCTGAACGCCTTCATAAACTTCGTCGCGGTTGACCGTGCGCGCGAAGGCTTTGTCTTTGAGTTTCTTTTTGACAGATTTCGATTCCAGATCCCAGATGCCGTTTGGCCGAACCAGAGCGCAAGCGACGATGAAGCCCGTCAATTCATCGCACGCATAAAGGCCGCGCGCAAGCAACGTATCGCGCGGCACACCCGTCTGGTTTACGTGGCCTAATATTGCGCGGCGCGTCTCTTCGCTGTAGCCGCGCTCGTCTAGTATCTGCGAACCTTTCAGCGGGTGATCGGGCGCGTTAGGATACATCTCGTAGTCGAAGTCATGAAGCATTCCGACCATGCCCCACTTATCTTCATCTTCACCCAGTCGGCGAGCGAATGCGCGCATCACTGCTTCTACTGCGAGCGCGTGTTTTCTGAGCGAGTCGCCTTTCGTGTACTCACAAAGCAGGTTCCAGGCATCATTTCGCGTTGGCATAACTCAATCAAGATAGAGGGTGAAAGAAGAAGTTTCAAACTATAATGTGGTTTGCCTTGCTCGCCCCGGTTTGCCTCGCTTACTATGCTTTTTCCCGCTGACACTATTTGGAATACAGAACGATTATGACAAACGCAAAATATTCAATGGCTGAAGTCGCATCAACAAAAGAAATTCGAGCGCACTTTCCGGCGCTTGAGCGCATTCACAATGACGCCTCGGTGGCATACTTCGACGGGCCTGGCGGTACACAGATTCCGCGCGCCGTTGTCGAAGCGATGAACAATTATCTTTATCATCACAACGCCAACACACACTGGGCCTATCCGACAAGCGAAGAGACTGACCGATTGCTTGAACAGGCGCGCGAGGCGTTGGCCGATTTTCTTAACGCATCGCCTGCTGAAATCGCGTTCGGCGCGAATATGACTACGCTCACATATCACCTTGCCCGCGCGCTCGGCTATCAGTACGGCGCAGGCGATGAAATAGTCGTGACGGAGTTAGACCATCACGCGAACGTCGCGCCCTGGCACGCGCTCGCACGCGAGCGCGGCCTGCAGGTTCGCATGGCACGGATGAATACTGAAACAGGGCAAATTGATTACGACGATTTGGAGCAACTGATCAACAAACGAACTAAGCTTTTGGCCATCGGCGCTGCGTCGAATTCGCTTGGAACGATCAACGATCTGAGCCGCGCTGTCGGGTTAGCTCGCTCGGTCGGCGCGCTCGTATTCGTTGATGCAGTCCACTACGCGCCGCACGAATTGACCGACGTGCGAATGATTGATTGCGATTTTCTGGGTTGCTCGGCTTACAAATTCTATGGCCCGCATGTTGGTGTGCTTTATGGCAAGCGCGAACTTCTTGAGACAGTCTCTTTTCCAAAGCTTCAGCCTGCGCCGGATTACGCGCCCGAACGGGCAGAGACTGGAACCCAGAATCACGAAGGCATAGTCGGCGCGGCGGCGGCTGTCGATTTTCTGGCCTCGCTTGCCGAAGGCGACACGCGGCGCGAGCGTTTGCGATCAGCTTTCCATGTCCTGCACGACCGGGGCGCAGTTTTAGCCGGACAGTTGTGGGAAGGGCTTTCACAAATCGAAGGCGTCAGGCTGTACGGCCCGACTCCCGACAAGCCGCGAACGCCCACCGTTTCATTCACGGTCGAAGGCTGCGCTTCAATAGAGGTCAGTCGCCGACTTGTCGAACGCGGAATCTTTGCATCGCACGGAGACTTCTATGCCGCGACTGTAGTTGAGCGACTCGACCTCGGCAAAGAAGGTCTGGTGCGCGCAGGCGCGGCTTGCTATACCACGGATGAAGAGATTGCGCGGCTTGTTGACGGCGTGCGCGAGATTGCGCGCGGCGCGAATTGACCAATGCTGCGCGCTTGCCATAATATAGCGCGCGAATAATTACTCTCAGGAGACAATCAGATGGAGCAAGTCGGCTTGACCGGCATTCAATCGAAAGAGACTCAACCCGGAACGGCAAAGACGGGTGAGTACCTGCCTCTCGTCACGGGGCAAACGGTCTGTACAGTTAAAAATGAAAAGGGTGAAAGGTGCCAGGCGCATGTTAAACAATGGCAGACGGCTCCTGCGGATGTTGTGAAAAAAGCAGCAGCCGGGAATACCATTCATCGCTGCCAGCGTTGCTACACAATCTACGAAGGGCCTCCCCAAGAGTACCTTCACCCCAAGGTCAAAAAATAAAACCAGTAGAAAAAAACAGGTGAACGATTATGAGATTTGAAAAGCCCGGATGGATTAATTCTATGATGGCCTGTGCCATTGTTTTGACGTGCGCTTTCACTTGCGCCGCAAGCAATCGGCCTGACAAGAAAAAGGAAGGAAAGCCAGCAATGATCACACACGAATACGCAGACGTGAATGGAGTCCGCCTGCATTACGCGAAGGCAGGCAAGGGCAAACTGGTTATGTTTGTTCACGGCTTTCCTGAGTTCTGGTACGAGTGGAAGAACCAGCTTATGGAATTCGGTCAGGATTATCTGGCCGTAGCGCCTGACATGCGCGGTTACAACCTTTCATCGAAACCCGCAGAGCTTGAGAAGTATCAGGTGAAATACATGATCGAAGATTTGCGCGCGCTGGCAGAAAAACTCGGCCACAAAAAATTCACTCTCGTCGCGCACGATTGGGGCGGCGCAATCGCGTGGGCGTTTGCAATAGCTCATCCGGATTACCTGGACAAGCTCATCATCATCAACGCGCCGCACCCGGGCGTGTTCGCGCGCGAGTTGCGCGAAAATCCCGCGCAGCAAAAAGCTTCACAGTACATGCTCTTCTTCCGCAGCCCGCAGGCCGAAGCGCAGCTTTCGGCTAACAACTATGCCCGGCTTGTGGAGATAGTTCTGGGGCCGGGGCTGAAGTCGGGCGTGTTCAACGAAGAAGACAAGAAAGCTTACATAGAAGCGTGGTCGCAGCCGGGCGCGCTCACTGGCGGCTTGAATTACTATCGCGCCGCGGGTATCGGGCCTCCTTCGGGCGAAGGCGATAAAGAGGGAACGAGCTTCGCTCGCGACATGGCATCGCTTACGGTGAAAGTTCCCACGCTTGTCATCTGGGGCGAGAAAGACACGGCGCTGCTTACGGGCAATCTGGAAGGGCTTGATAAGTTTGTCCCAAGTCTTACGATCAAACGCATACCCGACGGCTCGCACTGGGTCATCCACGAAAAGCCTGAGCTTGTGAACGGCTACATACGCGACTTCGTCAAGGGCAAGTAGCTTTGAAGGATGAGGGATGAAGAATGAGGGATGAATCGAAGAACCCGGAATCTCAAACGCGCGATTCATCCTTCATATCTCATCCCTCATCCAGCGACAATGGCCGCGAGCTTCTAGACGACCTTCTCGCCGAACTCAATCAATACCCCGCGCGCGTCGATGAAATCGCAAAGCAGATACGCGAAGCGTTCGAGCGGCGAGTTGCAATACTCGCGCTCGACATGGTTGGGTTCTCGCGGCTGACCATCGAGTATGGAATCATTCACTATCTTGCGATGATTCATCAGATGGCGCAGGGAGCAATTCCGGCTGTGAAATCCAACGGCGGGAAGGTAATCAAACTGGAAGCGGATAATCTGTTCGCCGTCTTCGACCATCCCAGCCACGCGCTCGAAGCCTCGTTCGACATCTTTCGAGCTTTCAATGCCATCAATAGCGTCGTCCCGACCGAGCGCGACATCTTCGGCAGCATAGGCATAGGCTACGGCGAGACGTTGATAATAGATGACAAAGACATGTTTGGATCAGAGATGAACCTGGCTTGTAAGCTGGGCGAAGACCTCGCAGAAAAGAACGAGATATTGCTTACGCCTGCAGCGTTCATGGCGTTGCCCGCTCGTCGTTATATTTGCTCGCCCGTCAGCTTTTCCATCAGCGACATGGAAATAAATTGCTATCGTTACGAGAAGCGTCGGTTGCCCCAATCAAAACGCAGATGAGTGGATTCACCGCAGAGGAGGCGCAGGATGGCCGATGATGTGCTTCGCTCGCGGCGGTTATGCAAATATAAACATCTCTGCGTAATCTCTGCGTCCTGCGGCGACTCTTTATTACTTTTTCAACTATCACTTTGGAAAGTCTATTCGGCGGGCAATGACTCAGGCGGCGATGCCGACGCTCGCGACCAGTTTTTGAAACCTCTCGTCCGCGCGCAGAGGGTCAAATATCGGGCTGACCTTCAGGTAAGCCAGGAACCCGTATCGCTCCTCGCAGGCTT